>CAMBYR010000122.1 GCA_945872375.1 uncultured Blautia sp.
CGGAGCTCGCCCTCCTTTCTCTCAACACCCCTCGAAACTACGGTCTGATCCCGCTAATGTCCGGGGCAGATTTCATGTATTATGATAAAGAAGAATACAATAATGATGTTGACTGGTTCTGTGATCTGATCACAGAAGCGCTTGGAGAAAAATGGCGCCCTATCCGAGGAAATGAGACCTGTATGCGGATCAATAAGATCAGTGCGAAATTGACAGCCGGATGCGATGCAGACAGCGCCTGCCGGGAAATGTCTGCCTACTATGACTGCATCATCCATGAAAACGGTTCTTTTGCCGGAGGAACCATAGAAATGGTGCCGAAAGGGATGAACAAAGCCGTTGGAATCGCAGCAGTATGTAAAATATTTGGAATTCCCTGGGAAGATACCGTGGTATTCGGAGACAGCAATAATGACCTGTCCATGTTTGAATATGCTGCCGTAAAGGTGGCAATGGGAAATGGTTCTCCGAAGATCAGGGAACTGGCAGATTATGTGACCAACGATATGTTCCACTATGGAATTCGAAACGGTCTGATGAAACTGGGTCTGATCTAGAATATATTTCGGTTTAGTATGAGGAGAAGCGGGATATGAAAAACAGAGAAGAATACAGACAGGAGCTTCTCATGCTCCGAAGGCATTTCCACCGCTATCCGGAGCTTGCTCTGAAAGAAGTTAAAACCTCTGCTTTTATTCGGGAATACCTGGAAAAGCTGGGCTATGAGCTGAAGGCCGTGCCTCCCACGGGATGGATCGCGGAGCATCCGATGCTGAAGGACCGCTCCAAAACCGTTGTGCTCAGGGCAGAAATGGACGCCCTTCCTCTTCAGGAACAGACGGGACTTTCCTATTCATCGGTTCATGATGGGTGCATGCATGCCTGCGGCCATGATGCCATTCTGGCATCAGCGCTTGTGCTGGCAAAAATTGCTGTAGAAGAAAAAGAGACGTTCCCGGTGCGGCTTCGTCTTCTTTTTGAACCGGCAGAGGAAATCGGTGAAGGAGCAAAGCGGATGCTGGATGCCGGAGCATTGGAGGAGCCTTCGGCAGATGCGTTTCTGATGTTTCATTATGCGGGGGATCAGACGCTGGGAATGGCGGTCCATGAGGGACAGGCGTCGGCAATGATCGGCGGGATCCGTGTGGAGGTTCATGGAAAAGCAAGTCACTGGAGTGAGGCTTCCAGAGGAATTGACAGTATCTATGGGGCGGCGCTGGCGGTAAAAGCCATGCATGATCTGAATGAAAACTATCAGGGAGAAGCGCCGTGCCTTGTGGGTGCCGGTACGATTCATGGAGGCGAGTATGCCAATATTATTGCAGATGAGGCGGTGATTCAGGGAAATATCCGTGCCGTAAGGGAATCTGACTTTTATGAATTATATCGAAGGCTGGAGCAGGCATTTCATCAGATTGAGGAAGAAACAGGTGTGAGAATTCAATTGTCTTTTACAAAGGATCCGGTACTTGCCTTTGCCAACGACCCGGAGCTTACGGACATTGCAGCCGGTGTGGGAAAAGAAGTGTTTGGCAGCCGATTTGTACCGGAGGGAGAACAGGAACTGTTTCTTTCCGGGGATAATGCCTATCGTTATTTTCAGAAAACAAAGGGTCTGTTCGCAGTTTTTCTCGCAGGTGTACCCGGAGAAAATCACCCGCTGCATCATCCGGGATTTCAGATGGATGAAGAGATTCTCCCACTCAGTGTAGAGGCACTGTATCAAATGATATGCCGAATAGGAGAAAGGACCGGAAAACAGGACAAGGAGGACAGAATTTGAAATACGGGAAAATTCGAATTGAGGATGGATATCTGATTTTTACCAAGCATATGATGATGAACAGCCTGCCCTGCAAGGATATTCTATGGGCATATATGCGAAGAGAAGGAAATGAAGAAGAATCCGGGCGGCAGATCATCAATAATTATCTGGTGATTTTGACAAGAAGAAAAAAACGATATAAATTTGATATGACGGAAAAGGAAGTGCAGGACTGCCTTGTCCTTCTTCGTGCGCTGAATCCGGGGATGGCTGTGGGATATCCCAAAGGAAGCCGCGTGCCTTTGCAGAGCAGCTCCAATACCAGGGATCTGGGAGCAATCGTGGGAAAGGACGGCAGACACATTCTCCCGAGAAGGCTTCTGCGAAGCGGTGCCCTGTATCATCTTTCTCTGGCAGATCAGGATGTGCTGCGGAATGAGTATAATCTGTCCACAGTGATAGATCTTCGAAATGCTGCGGAAAGAACAAGAAAACCGGACACGAAGATGGAAGGCGTCATTTACCGGGAAAACCCCATTGTGGAAGAAGAGACCCTTGCGGTCACCCATGGAAAAAGCTCTGATGAACTGATCCTGAACCTTCGGGAGGATCCGGATGAATTGATGATACGACAGTATCAGCTTTTGATTCGCGATCAGTTTTCTGTAAAGCAGTACGCAATTTTCCTGGATCGTCTGCTTCATCAGGGAGATGGGGCGGTTCTCTGGCACTGCAGTATGGGAAAAGACCGGGTCGGAATCGGCACGGCACTGCTGCTTTCCGCATTGGGAGTGTCCAGAGACGATATTATGGAGGATTATCTGAAATCTAATATTTATCTGGAAGACGAACTGGAATATGCTATCCGGTATATGGAAACCAGGACGATTGTGGATCCCCATGTTATGGACTGCATCCGGATCTTTTTCCGCGTAAAGGAGGAATATCTGAATGCCGCGTTTGAAGCCATTGAACAGGATTACGGATCTATGGATCGTTTTCTCAGGCGTGCATTGTATCTGACTCCGAAGGCCATAGAGGAACTTCAGAGAAAATATCTGATCTGAATTATGGTGGATTCTTATAAATTGTAATTGACAAAATTTTTAATCTTGTTATAATGTAGAGATATAAGCGTTTACCGATGTAAATGTTTAATAGTTTAAAGTGTTGAAAGCAGGTGGATTATGGAACAGAGAATTCTATCCCTGCTGGTGGATAACACCGCAGGTGTACTGAGCCGGATTGCCGGATTATTCAGCCGCCGCGGCTATAATATTGACAGCCTTACAGTTGGAGTGACTGCAGATGAGCGTTTTTCCAGAATGACGGTTGTGTGCAGCGGTGACGAGCAGATCCTGGAACAGATTACGAAGCAGCTTGCAAAACTGGTGGATGTGCGTACCATTAAGGTTCTGGAGCCGGGCAACAGTGTCAGTCATGAACTGGTTATGATCAAGGTTACTGCAAAGCCGGAACAGAGACAGGGAATCGTTTCTGTAGCGGATATCTTCCGGGCAAAGGTTGTGGATATCAGCCCGGAATCGATGACGATTGAAATGACGGGAAATCACAAAAAACTGGAAGCATTTATCAGTCTGATGCGGGATTATGAGATCCTGGAGCTTGCCCGTACAGGTGTGACAGGACTTTCCAGAGGTTCCGATGATGTGACATTTCTTTAAAAAAGTTTGCTAGGGGGAGTTTCTTCCCTTAACGATAAACGGTATGATGAGAGAATCATACATATTATGAAAAAATTTATAAAACTCAGGAGGAAACGAAAATGGAGAATAGGATTTTTTATCAGGAAGACTGTAATTTAAGTCTGTTGGATGGAAAAACTATTGCAGTTATCGGTTACGGCAGCCAGGGACATGCCCATGCATTAAATGCAAAAGAGTCCGGATGCAATGTAATTATTGGTCTTTATGAAGGAAGCAGATCCTGGCAGAAAGCAGTTGACCAGGGATTTGAAGTTTATACAGCAGCAGAAGCTGCAAAAAAAGCAGATATCATTATGATTCTGATCAACGATGAAAAACAGGCAGCTCTTTATAAAAAAGATATCGAGCCAAACCTGGAAGAGGGCAATATGCTGATGTTTGCTCATGGTTTCAATATCCATTACGGATGTATCGTACCTCCGAAATACGTGGATGTTACCATGATTGCTCCGAAGGGACCCGGACATACTGTAAGAAGTGAATATCAGGCTGGAAAAGGTGTTCCCTGTCTGGTAGCAGTTCAGCAGGACTACACCGGAAAAGCACTGGATAAAGCACTGGCTTATGCACTGGCTATCGGCGGCGCAAGAGCAGGCGTTCTGGAAACAACATTCCGTACAGAGACAGAGACAGACCTCTTTGGTGAGCAGGCTGTTCTTTGCGGTGGTGTATGTGCTCTGATGCAGGCTGGTTTTGAAACTCTCTGCGAAGCTGGCTATGACCCGAGAAACGCATATTTTGAATGTATCCATGAAATGAAACTGATCGTAGACCTGATCTATCAGTCCGGTTTTGCAGGAATGAGATATTCTATCTCAAACACAGCAGAATACGGTGATTATATCACAGGACCGAAGATCATCACAGAAGATACCAAGAAAGCAATGAAGAAGATCCTTGCAGATATCCAGGATGGTACATTTGCAAAAGACTTCTTATTGGATATGTCCGCAGCAGGATCTCAGGTACACTTCAAAGCTATGAGAAAGAAAGCTGCAGAGCATCCGTCTGAAATCGTCGGCGAAGAAATTCGTAAGCTGTACAGCTGGAACGGCGAAGACAAATTAATTAATAACTAAGGAAAATTCGAAGTGCAGCGGAGAATTTTCCGATACTCAAACGTAGCAGAGCAGAGT
The DNA here is from genome assembly GCA_945872375.1 of uncultured Blautia sp. Classification (GTDB taxonomy): domain Bacteria; phylum Bacillota; class Clostridia; order Lachnospirales; family Lachnospiraceae; genus Blautia_A. Next base: position 4,629 of record CAMBYR010000122.1, read on the forward strand.
TTGAGGTTCTCGTAAGAAGCAAAGCAGCGTTTGTGGTTCCTAACCCGGAGTCGGCACAGGTCGGCCCCGGGTTCTTTTTTAAGAGAAAATTACGTTTGTCTCTGAAAAAAATCTTTCAGCAGAGGAAGCGTCTCCTCTTTTTTTCGGCATACAAACCCGATTTCCCGGGAAGGAAACTCCATTCCCATAGGGACTTCCACCAGAAGTCCCTGCTCCAGTTCAGTCTGAACAAATTCCCGGATGACACAGGCAATCCCCAGGCTGATCTTGGAAAATTCAATGAGAAGATCCATGGTGGTTACTTCCAGAATGTGACTCAGTTCGATGCGATGCTCCTTTAACTGATTGTTGACAGACTGGCGGGTGATGTTTTCTTCATCCAGCATCATGAAAGCTGCTGTGTGGAACAGCGGTTCTTCAGGGTAAAGCTCTTTCTGATTTTTCAGATATTGTTTCGTCGCAACAAAGGTGTCGGAAATACGAAGGATCGGACAAAAATGGCATCCATGCAGATTTTTTGGCCGTCCGATGAGTCCGATATCGATCTTTCCCTGATCCAGAAGCTGGAGAGTCTGGTAAGTGGACTGACAGGAAATGTTGATGCGTACCTCCGGATGCGCGGCTGCATAGGACTTCAGATACGAAAGCAGTACATATTTGCTTAAAGTAGAACTGGCGCCGATGCGCAGTCTGGGAATATTGCGGTATCGATTGTGAAGAACAAATTCTTCCCCCTCAGATAAAAGAGAAAAGGCTTCCTTTACTTTTTCGAACAGGATTTCTCCATCCGGAGTCAGGGTGACACCCCTGGAACTGCGGGAAAAAAGGACAGTGCCCAGATTTTTTTCCAGCTTTTGGATGGCTTTGCTAATGGCAGGCTGACTGATAAACAGCTCTTTGGCAGCCTGAGAAATGTTTCCTGATCGGCCTACGATATAAAAAACATGATAAAGAGATAAATTTTCCTGCATAAAGCCTCCATAGAAATGTGCAGAGGTCATGGAACCACAAAGCCTGCACACATCTTTCTATAACTATAGGTTATTATAAATATACTTAATATGTATTAGCATTATAACAGAAACAGTGGTAAAATAGCAACATAAGAAAGCAGACATATTCGTTTAGCGATGAAACAAACAGGAGGAAACGAAAATGGGAATGACAATGACGCAGAAGATCCTGGCTGCACATGCAGGCCTGGATCATGTGGAAGCCGGACAGTTGATTGAAGCAGATCTGGATCTTGTTCTGGGTAATGATATTACCTCTCCGGTTGCCATTCATGAGATGGATAAAATGACAGTGGATACCGTATTCCACAAAGACAAAATTGCACTGGTAATGGATCACTTTATTCCGAATAAGGATATCAAATCGGCAGAGCACTGCAAATGTGTCCGTGAATTTGCGTGCAAACACGACATTACCAATTATTTTGATGTAGGACAAATGGGAATTGAGCATGCCCTTCTTCCGGAAAAAGGACTGACTGTGGCAGGAGATGTGATCATCGGTGCAGACTCTCATACATGTACCTATGGTGCTCTGGGTGCATTCTCCACAGGTGTGGGAAGTACAGACATGGCAGCAGGCATGGCAACAGGAAAGGCATGGTTTAAAGTTCCTTCTGCCATTAAATTTAATATTATCGGAAAACCAAAAAAATGGGTCAGCGGTAAAGATGTGATTCTTCATATTATCGGTATGATCGGTGTTGACGGAGCTCTTTACAAATCTATGGAATTTGTGGGAGAGGGAATTAAAAATCTGACCATGGATGACCGCTTTACGATTGCCAATATGGCGATTGAAGCCGGCGGAAAGAATGGAATCTTCCCTGTGGATGAGCTTGCAGAGGCGTATATGAAGGAGCACTCTTCCAGACCTTATAAGATTTATGAAGCTGACGAGGATGCCGTTTATGATGAGGAATATACCATCGATCTGAGCACTCTGGAGCCTACGATCGCATTCCCGCATCTGCCGGAAAATACGAAAACCATCTCACAGATTACCGAAGATATTCTGGTGGATCAGGCTGTTATCGGCTCCTGCACCAACGGAAGGATTGATGACCTCCGTACGGCTGCAGCCATTCTG
>CAMBYR010000123.1 GCA_945872375.1 uncultured Blautia sp.
CAGAGCTTTTGCGCTCCTGGTATTCCGATCTGATGATCGGCAATTTCTTTAAGGTCACATGCCCGTTTCTGTATTATATGGATACGGTGGCATATTTTGCCATTAAGCGAAATCACCATGTATTTGACACCATTGCCAGGATCCGTGAGACCACGCAGTGTCTGTTTGACCTGTATATGATCGACGGAACCATGTATATTCATCCGCTGAAGGCCGATGGAAGATATTCACCGACCATGTTTTTCCCTCACAGGATCGAAGGAGATTCCTTCACCAGCATTACATCCAGTGCTCAGGCAGCCGTGCTGTTTTCTGATTTTGAGTGGGATAAAAAACGGCTGGACTACTGGAATGTGACCATGGACCGCGCCCGGGATCTTCTGGATGGTCCAAAAGAAGAACAGGAAAAGATGAAAAATCTGCTGATCAGCCTGTTTATCGGGAGGGAACCGCGGATCCGGGATCTGTGCAGCCGCTATTTTACACTGAAGGATCTTTTGAAGATCGTATCCAGAGAGGTGGGCACAGGGTATATCGGCGGAAAAAGTGTCGGTATGCTGACAGCACGGAAGATCATCAAGGATGCCGGAGGGAAAATGGCAGATATTCAGACCTATCTGGAACCGGATGACTCGTTCTACATTGGTGCAGATGTATATTATACTTACATTGTACAGAATGGCTGGTGGGAGCTGCGCCTGCAGCAGAAAACAGAAGAAGGCTATTTTTCCATGGCAGAACAGTTTCGGGAAAAGCTCCTCTGCGGAAGCTTTCCGGAGATCATTGAGGAGGAGTTCATTCATATGCTGGAGTATTTCGGACAATCCCCCATTATTGTCCGCTCCAGTTCTCTTCAGGAGGATAACTTCGGCAATGCCTTTGCAGGAAAATATGAAAGTGTGTTCTGTGTAAATCAGGGAACACCGGATGAGAGACTGCGTGCCTTTGAAAATGCGGTCCGGAGGGTCTATGCCAGTACCATGAACCCGGATGCCCTTCAGTATCGTCGTCAGAGAGGACTGGCATTGAAAGATGAGCAGATGGCAATTCTGGTACAGCGTGTATCCGGTGATTATTACGGTGATTATTTCTTCCCCCATGCGGCAGGTGTGGGAAATTCTTCCAATCTGTATGTATGGGATAAAAATATGGATATGGATGCGGGAATGCTGCGCCTCGTATTTGGTCTTGGAACGAGGGCGGTGGACCGTGTTATCGGAGATTATGTAAAAATTGTTGCGCTGGACGATCCATCCCGTCTGCCTCTTTTGACAGCCCAGGATGAGCGGAAGTATTCCCAGCACAAGGCGGATGTCTTAAATCTTCGGGAAAATATCTGGTGCAGCGTGGAGATCAGTGACCTGATGAAAGAGGATATCCGGGTGGGCAAATCCTTGTTTTTGACTATGGATTATGCGGAAGCAGACCGGCTTCGGGAACTGGGGTATACGAATCTCCCCGTACCATTTACGGTGAATTTCCGGAAAATGCTTACGAGGACGAAATTTCCGGAGATCATGCGGAAAATGCTGCATCTTCTTTCCACTGCCTATGATTACCCGGTGGATGTGGAGTTTACGGTGAATTTCCAGGATGACACGCACTTTTTCTTCAATCTGGTACAGTGCCGTCCGCTTCAGACACGAGGTCTTGGAAAAACAGTGGAAATTCCGAAGCTGGACAGCACAGATGACTGTCTGTTTTATTCGGAAGGAAACTTTATGGGAGGAAATTTAAGGGTTCCGGTGGACAAAGTAATTTATGTGGATATTCATGAATATCTGAAATGTCAGGAGCAGGATAAATATCAGGTAGCCAGAAATATCGGCCGTCTGAACCAGCTTTTAAAAGATGAACATGTTCTGCTGATGGGCCCCGGAAGATGGGGAACCACCACGCCGTCTCTGGGGGTTCCGGTACATTTTACGGAGATCAGCAATATGACAGCCATGTGCGAGATCTCCTATCAGTCAGAGGGACTGATGCCGGAGCTTTCGTACGGCAGTCACTTTTTCCAGGATCTTGTGGAGTCGGGAGTCTTTTATCTGGCCCTGTTTAAAGAACAGGAGGGTGTGATCTTCCGGGAAGAAAAAATTCTTCAGGCGGAGAATCTTCTGGAGAAACTTTTCCCCGAGGCTGCAGAATTCCGGAATGTGATTCATGTGGTGGATATCAGAGGCATGGAGCTTTATTCCGATATTTCCTGCCAGCGTGTGTTCTGCAAGTGAATAAACGGACTTTTATCGTGAATAAAAATTCTTCTTGAGTCTGCAGCCGTTTTTGGGTTATGATAGAGTTATTCCGTGCAGACAAAGGAGGAAGAAAAGAGATGTCGGATCAGATCATAACAGAGATCAGCGCAGAAGCGGTGGAAGAACATGTGAATGTGCTGTATGAATATCTGCAGGGACAGATTCCGTCTATTATCGGTTTTGGAATTCGTGTGGTTCTTGCTGTTGTTGTTTTTCTGGTGGGGAGAAAGCTTCTGAAATGGATTCTGAAGATCCTGCGCAGGTGGCTGGTGAAGGCAAATGCGGCAGAAGGCGTGGTTCAGTTTGTCTGCTCCGTTTCCAGGATCGGCCTGTATCTTTTATTGATCTTTAATATTGCCATCAGCCTTGGGGTTAAGGAATCCTCTGTGGCCGCCCTTCTCGGTACGGCAGGAGTAACGGTGGGCCTGGCTCTTCAGGGCGGTCTTGCCAATGTGGCCGGCGGAATTATGATCCTGATCTTTAAGCCTTTTCAGGTGGGAGATTATATTATTCAGGATGCGGCAAACGGAAGCGAGGGGACGGTGTCACGCATTGATATTTACTACACTACACTGATTTCTCCGGACAATAAACAGATCGTCATTCCCAATGGGAACCTGGCAAACAGTACGATCCTGAATGTGACCGCGGGCAATCAGCGAAAGCTGATTCTCAAAATCAATATTTCCTATGAAGCGGATCTTGAAAAAGCCATGGAGATCATTCGGAAGCTACTGGACGAAGACCCGGATGTGATCCGGGAGAAAGAAACGGATGTGCATGTGGATGAGCTTTTAGACAGCTCGGTGTGTCTTGGGGTTTTTCTCTGGGTCTCCACGGATCGGTACTGGCAGTGTAAATGGAATATGAACCGTCGGATCAAGGAAGCCTTTGATGAAAACGGAATTCAGATCCCGTACCCTCAGCTTGATGTTCATGTGGTTTCACGGGACGGAATTTCGTAGCTTTTCGGGAATAAAACTGTGACTTTTTTTGTGAAAAAAAATTGTATGATGCACGATACAATGCTATAATGTGCTTATTCCCGACTGCATCCGGGCATGTGAAGAGGCCCCTGCCGGGAAAATACAAAAAAGGGGAAAGAGTTTTATGAAGAAATTTTTTGAGGAATTTAAAAAATTTGCACTCCGCGGAAATGTGATGGATATGGCAGTCGGTGTCATTATCGGAGGTGCATTTTCCGGAATCGTAACTTCACTGACAGACAATTTCATCACACCGATTCTGATGTTTATCACAGGTCAGGAAACATATGGGCTGGGTGACATAGCAGTGTTCGGTTCCAATTTTGTATCAGCTGTTGTAAACTTTATCATTATGGCGTTCATTTTATTCTGCCTGATGCGGGGAATCAATAAGCTGATGAGCATCGGAAAAAAAGAGGTTCCGGAAGAACCGACCACCAAGGTTTGCCCATTCTGTAAGAGTGAGATTGCAATTGATGCCACACGCTGTCCGCACTGCACTTCAGAGCAGCCGGAAGAAGCGGAAGCATCATGATCGCATGAATTTACCGGAATGATACATATAAAAAAAGTCCCTGTCTGGTTCCTTCAGAGGTTCAGACAGGGATTTTTGTTATATCACAGGAAATTACTCCGTAATGTTCCTGTGATATAACAAAGCCCTCCGGGCGGGATGCGACCAGATGCATATGGAATTGTGACTGCCTGTGGCAGTCCGCATCTGGCGCGCAAAGCGGAGCAAGTCCCTCAAGGACTGAGGGATATAGGGAGTTCGAAGCGAACTTGTCCGCTTTGTTCTCATAAGAAAGTCTCCGCATTTTAAAGGGTTTTATCGCCGGAGGAAAGAACTTCCGCGTTGAGTTTTACAGAGTAGCGGAACAGGAAGATGCCGATCAGGAACAGCAGTGCGATCATGCCGACACCCTTATTGATGTCGCCGGTTGCCTGGGAGACCAGGCTTACAATGGCGGTTCCCATAAATGCAGCACCCTTTCCGCAGATATCCAGAAAGCCGAAGTATTCACCGGACTGCTCCGCGGGAATGATCCTGGTAAAGAAGGAACGGGACAGTGCCTGGATGCCTCCCTGGAACATGCCAACCATTACGGCCATAGCCCAGAATTGTGCCTGGGTGGTGAGAAATACGGCAAAAATGGCAATAAACAGATATGCCAGGATACAGATCGTGATCAGGTTATGGGTAGGATATCTGGAGGCCAGCCGTCCGAAAATAATACAGCATGGGAAGGCCACAAGCTGGGTAACCAGAAGTGCCAGCAAAAGTCCGGTGCTGTCAAGCCCCAGGGCGGAACCATAGGCGGTAGCCATATCGATGATTGTGTAAACACCATCGATATAAAAGAAGAATGCCAGCAAAAATACAAAAATTCGTTTGTTGTTTCGGATATTCTGGAAAGTATGGCCGATTCTTCGGAAACTCTCTGCGATGGCATGGGGAGTTCGTTCCACATAGTGTTTCTGATGATAGGTTTTTAAAAGAGGAACTGTCATCAGGCACCACCATGCAGCCACAATCAGGAAGGAAACAGCCATGGCAGTTTCCATGGATAATCCGATTTTTTCTGCATTGAGAACAAGCAGAAGGCATGTCACAAAGGGAATACAGCTTCCGATATAGCCCCATGCATATCCCTGAGAGGATACATGATCCATTCGTTCTTCTGTGGTCACATCGGAAAGCATGGAATCATAAAAGATCAGGCTGCCGGAGTATCCGATTTTGGAGATCAGGAAAATGACAAGAAAAACAAGCCATTGTCTTGCAAGGCCAAGGCTGATGCATGCAGCGGCGCCGATAAAAAGGGTGAAGAGAAAAATCGGTTTTTTAAATCCCCTGGTATCTGCCAGAGTACCAAGGATCGGACCGAGAATGGCCACAATGAGAGTTGCGGCCGAAGCGGCATATCCCCAGTATGCCAGATATTCTACGGAAGAAATTCCGGCACTGGTTGCAAGATAGTTAAAATAAAGGGGAATAATAGTAGCAAGCAGCATGGTAAAAGCGGAATTCCCCACATCATAGAGAATCCAGTTTCGTTCTTCTGCAGTGAGCTTAAATTTCATGGATGATGTCCTCTCTTTTTCATAAAACTAAATGTAACTGTTCAGTACCTTCACAGTTACGAGCAAAAATCCATTTAAAATCGCCTGCGGCGATGGGATTTTTGCTTGTATGTCTCGGGATTTTCATGCATAAATGCATGAAAACACCTCGCGGGATATCCCCCCTGAATAGTTACAACTAAATACATTATAGCATATAGTGCCTTCTGATTCTATAAATACATGCGTTGATTTTTCAAAAAAAAGAGAGTAGAATATTTTCTGAATAAAAAGTAGTAGAAAAGAGGAAAGAATATGGAATTCACGAAAAATAAAGGAATGGTCATGAAGGCTGTCATGCCGGAACGGAAGGGAAAAGTAGACGGAAAAGTGATCAGCGAGATGGTTGCGGAGCTGTGTAAATTATGGGAAAACTGATCTTTATTGATATAGATGGTACGATTCGCTGGTTTGACGGAAGAATTCCGGAAAGTGCGAAATCAGCCATCCGGAAAGCAAGAAAAAACGGACATGAGGTATGCATCTGCAGCGGAAGACCGTTAAGCCTCATCGAAGAAGAAGTGATGGAAATCGGCTTTGACGGTGTGGTATCCTGTGCGGGTACCTATGTAACCTATCATGGAAACTGCATCCGGGAGACCTGTTTTGAAGAGGGACTTCTGCACGAGCTGTGCGGATATCTGATGGAGCGGGGCTGCCTCATTGAGCTGCAGCGGTACGACCGTACCTATCTTCAGAAATGTCAGGAGGGCATATATCAGGAGCTCATGAACGAAATGCGTGAGAGCTTTGAGGATGAAAATGCCAGAGATCTGGAGCCCTATCCCGGCCTTACCGATCATTACAGGGAGATTGCCAATGTGGAGAAGGTCATGTTTTTCAGCCGGGAAATCTCCTACCAAAGCGTTTTGGAAGACTGGACGGAACGGGTAAATATGACACCCTTCAGTATCCCCACACTGGGCATTGAAGCAGGTGAGATTTCCCCTGCAAATGTAAACAAGACGTCAGGAATTCTCAGTATTCTGGAGCACTCCTCTTATAAACGGGAGGATATCATTGCCATAGGTGACAGTGATAATGATATCGACATGCTGCAGTTTGCCGGAGTGGGCATTGCCATGGGAAACGGCACCGAAGGAGCCAAAAAGGCGGCTGACTGGCAGACCGATGAACTTCTGAATGATGGGCTGGAAAAGGCATTCCGGAAACTGGGACTTATCTCCTGAGCGCCAGCCTCCGGTATTCGCCGGGCGTGTATCCCATTCTGTCACGAAATACTCTGGAAAAATAGGAAGGCGTGGAAAAACCGCATTGAATGGCTGCTTCTGTAATGGAACAGTCGCTTTTGGAAAGGCAGGCCAGGCTTTGTTCAATCC
>CAMBYR010000124.1 GCA_945872375.1 uncultured Blautia sp.
TTGGAACATGATCCGTTTTTATTTACTGTTCATTTCGTTCTCAGTAACCCGTTTTTTATACTGACACCACATCCGGTGATCAGCAAAGATGCAGTTTTCTGCCAATCTGCCAGATCGTTCTTCCTCCCGGAAATCCTGCAAGATCCTCCGGTTCCGGTTTTGCAGCGATCAGATACACAACAAAATAGGTCACAACAGCCAGAATAATGGCAATACCGAGGCAGATGACATTGATGTGGATCAGATAGTACAGTCCATAGTAAACACCGCCTGCCACTGCTGCCATAGGCACGGACGCCAGAAGCGGCGGCAGATATGCCTTTTTCCATGGGTTGCGGTAGCCCATATATTTTTTCATGCTCCTGTCATTGAGCACGCACATGACCACTGCATAGACGATCATGGCGATCACCACGCCGTAAATACCCAGGTTCGTAAAGAACATTAAAACTGCCATGACAACCATATCTGCCACAAGGGCAATGGCCGCATGAATCATGGGAAGACGCGGCTTTCCGATTCCCTGAAGAACACCATTGGAAATATTGGAATTTCCATTCAGGATAACCGTGATTGAGCCAATGATCAGAAGCTGTCCGCCCACACCGTTGCTGACCGGGAAAATCAGCCGCATCACCGGTCCGGAAAGAACACCCAGACCCACTGCCGCAGGAATGGAGATCAGCATACTGATCCAGGTTGCCTGATCCACCTTGGCGTTCGCCATTTCAATATCCCCTTTGGCATACTGTGCCGACACTTCAGGAATCATGGAAGTAGGTGCCGTGCTTGCCAGCGTCAGCGGAATATTGATCAGTGTCATAAAAAATCCGTATTCTGCATAAAGAGTATTCAGAACCGTTTTGTCCAGTCCCTTTCCTCCCATAATATCAATGTACATATAGCTGTTGATGTAGCCATTTACATTATAGATAAACGCACTGAGAATGATCGGCATGATGATCAGCACAATATGCTTCATCAGACTGCGGTAATCCTCGTTCAGGGAGACGCGGTCGTGACGGATCCTGCGCCGGATATTTTTCCGGTTCATGCCATAGACCAGCAGCATGAAGATCAGTGCGGAGGCCACACCGGCTCCGGTACCCATGGTAGCTCCTGCCGCGCCCCAGCGCTGCATGGCTTCCTCTCCCTGGGAACGGAAATGATCGATCATCACTCCCGACATGATCAGAGCCACAACTGCCACAAAGATCTGCTCAATGATCTGTGATATCGATGTTGGGAGCATATTTCTGTATGCCTGAAAATATCCCCGGAAAACGCCCAGGATGCCGGACATAAAGATCGTCGGCGCCAGCATCTGCAGAGCCAGACGGGCATTTGCATTATCGTCCGGTACCAGGATGGAAGCACCAAATACACAGAACAGTGCCACCGCACCGCCTGCCGCAACTGCATAAACAAGGGCGCAGTAAAAAGCCCTCTGGGCATCCCGATAGCGCTTGAAAGCGATCTTTTCTGCCATTACCTTGGAGACAGCCTGCGGAATACTGAAGGATGCGATCATCAGTAAAATAAAGTAGACGTTCTGTGCAAACTGAAACAATGCAAAGCTCTCTGCTCCCAGCGTGGAAGACAGGGGACTTTTATACAGCATTCCGATGATCTTGGACACCAGTGCGGCCACCATCAGGAATGAAGCATTTTTCACCATTGTATTATCATTTTTCTTATTCATTTTACATTTTTTCCTTCTACTTATTCTCAATCTGCCAGTCGACAGGCTCCAGTCCGTTGGCTGTCAGGAATTCATTTGTTTTACTGAAATGACGGCATCCGAAAAATCCGCGGTATGCGGACAGAGGACTGGGATGCGGTGCCTCGAGGATCAGATGATGGGGATTGTGCAGCATGGAATGTTTCATCTGCGCCGGTCTTCCCCAAAGCAAAAATACGATGGGGCGATCCTGCTCATCCAGCACACGGATGGCGGCATCTGTAAACTGCTCCCAGCCGATTCCGCGATGGGAATTTGCCTGATGTGCCCGAACCGTCAGCACGGTGTTCAAAAGCAGTACACCCTGCCTTGCCCATTTTTCCAGATATCCGTTGTCCGGAATAAAACATCCCAGATCATCATGAAGCTCCTGATAAATATTTACCAGGGACGGCGGAATCTCCACATCCTTTTTCACAGAAAAGCAAAGCCCGTGAGCCTGGCCGTCGTTGTGATAGGGATCCTGGCCCAGAATGACCACCTTCACCTGGCTGAGAGGCGTAAAATGAAAGGCATTAAATACGTCATCCGCCGGCGGAAAAATTTTCCTGGTACTGTATTCTTCATTGATCTTTTTATACAGGCTGGTGTAATAAGGCTGCCGGAATTCTCCCTTCAGCGCCTCCAGCCATTCTCCTGACAAAGGAGCCATTTGTTTCACCATGTCCTCTCTTTTGTATATTGAAGAAGCGTCTATCTTCTTACCGAAACGCCCCGCTCTGCCAGATAGTCCTTTACCTGGCTGATCTCAAGCTCTTTATAATGGAATAACGAAGCTGCAAGTGCCGCGTCGGCGCCGCCTTCGCTTAATGCATCGTAAAAATGTTCCAGAGTACCTGCACCGCCGGAAGCAATCACAGGAATGGATACCGCATCTGCCACAGCCCGGGTAAGCTCCATATCATATCCGGCCTTTGTGCCGTCGCAGTCCATACTGGTCAGAAGGATCTCGCCTGCACCCAGAGCCTCGGCCTTCTTTGCCCATTCCAGAGCATCAATACCGGTATCCAGACGTCCTCCGTGCTTATATATATTCCAGCCGCCGTCCGGTCTTCTTTTTGCATCGATCGCCACTACCACACACTGGCTTCCGAATTTGGATGCCGCCTCCGTGATCAGCTCCGGACGGTCAATGGCAGCAGAATTCACAGAAATCTTATCGGCTCCTTCCCGCAAAAGCCGGCGAAAATCCTCTACTGTACGGATACCTCCTCCTACGGTAAAGGGAATAAACACATTTGCCGCAACGGCACGTACCATTTCCACCACCGTATCTCTTGCCTCACAGGAAGCCGTAATATCCAGAAATACCAGTTCGTCCGCACCAGCCGCATCATAGGCCTTTGCAATCTCCACCGGATCCCCGGCATCTTTCAGGTCCACAAAGTTGACACCCTTTACCACCCGTCCTTTATTTACATCCAGGCAGGGAATGATTCGTTTTGTAAACATCCCAGCATCCCTCCTTTTCTATGGCTGCAAAATTTTCCAGGATCTTCAGCCCGAACCGGCTGCTTTTTTCCGGATGGAACTGGCAGGCAAATACATTGTCCTTTTCCACCGACGCGTGAATACAGGTGCTGTACTGTGTCACCGCTTTCACGATTTCCGGTTCCTCTGCCTGCAGATAATAGGAATGCACAAAATACACATAGGTATCCTCGGGAATTCCGGCAAACAGCCTGCCATCATTCTGCAAATGCAGGGAATTCCACCCCATATGTGGGATCTTCAGTCCCGGCGCCGGAGGGATCTTTACGATTTTTCCCTTCAGAATTCCAAGACCTTCCACTCCCGGACTTTCTTCGCTGCTTTCAAACAAAAGCTGAAGTCCCAAGCAGATTCCCAGAAACGGTGTCCTGTTTTCAACAATTTCATGAATCACCGGCACAAGACCATACCGGTGAAGATGTTCCATGGATTCTCCAAAGCTTCCCACTCCCGGCAGAATCACTTTATCTGCAGCCAGAAGCACCTTCGGATCTCGGGAAACCAGCGTTTCCTGACCCAGAAAGTGAAGCGCTTTCTCCACACTTTTTATGTTTCCCGCATCGTAGTCAATAATTCCGATCATAAGCTCACATCCTGTCATTTTCTCTTTTTGTCAAATTATTTTAAGTATAACGCAAAAAAAGGCATTTGCAAAGTGATTTCTTTGCCAACGCCTGTTTTTGTTATTTTCGATCCAATGAAAACCAGAATTCCACACCATTATCGTAATTATGCACACCATATTCCTGGTTCATGCCTTCCATGATGGCTTTCACAATGGAAAGGCCGATTCCGCTTCCGCCGTACTCCCGTGTTCTGGCCTTGTCCACCTTATAGAATTTATTCCAGAGGTTGGGAATGTCCGCTTCCGGAATCGGATGACCTGTATTAAATACGGAGATTCTGACTCTGGTATCTTCTTTATGAATCATGACTTCTATCTCCCGGTCGCCGTCCAGATGATTCAGGGCATTGCTGACATAATTGGTCACCACTTCCTCCACCTTGAATTCATCCGCCCATACATAGACCGGGTGGGATGCATGAAAAATCACGGTGGCATTTTTCTGCTGTATCATGATATCCATGCTCTGAAGAACCCCCTGGATAACAGAAACAATATCAAAGCGTTCCATCACTGCTGCATCCTTGCCTGATTCCAGCTGGTTCAGCGTCAGAAGATTCCTGACAAGCTTGTTCATTTTAGACGCCTCATCCATGATCACGTCGCAGTAAAATTCCCTGCTTTCCGGATCATCCGAGATATTTTCCTTCAGACCCTCCGCATATCCCTGTATCAGGGCAATGGGAGTTTTCAGTTCGTGAGAAACGTTGTCCAGAAATTCTTTTCGCATCTGATCGATCTTGATCTTATCCTGAATATCCTTTTCCAGACGGTTATTGGCAGATTTCAGTTCTGAAATCGTGTGCTCCAGTTCCTCACACATTCTGTTGAAATTATCTCCGAGCACGTCGATCTCATTACCGGCATGACTTTGATATCTGGCATCAAAATCCAGATCCGTCTTCTGCTGGGAAAGTCTGGTGAGCTCACTGATGGGTTTTGTGATCCGGTTGGTCACCGCCCAGATGGCTGCACCGCTGATCAGAATGATGATCAGCCCCACATAAAAATAGAAGCTGTTGGAAATAGATGCGCTTTCCCGGATGCTTTCCAGCGGCGAACGGATCAGGAAATAGCTTCCTCCCGTAAGCCTTCCCCAGCATTCCACGTAATCCATCCCCACAAACCGGTCATGCACCTGCTGAACCACATAGCTGTCGGTTTCTTCCAGCACTTCTGTGTAGCTTTTCTTGGCCTCCTGATCCAGATTATAGGCATAGCCTACCAGGCGGTTGTGCAGCATCTGAGAAGTATCGCCTACCGATGTCTGAAGCTCGTTATCCGGAGAGATCACCACCAGAGAAAGATTGTTTCTGGAGCAGATTCGTTTCAGTTCGTCCGAAAGTTCCACCTCATTGTCTTCTGTCCCGTCAGAAAAAATCTCACCCTGCCCGGAACCGTAGGGCGTAAAATCCATCTCGTTCAGGCTCTCCCGAATCTCCAGAAGCACATCTGATTTTTTTGAAACATAATATTTTTCCAGAAATATTCCATTGATGGCTGTAATCGCGAAAATGGACAGCAGCAAAAGGCCGATAAACAGCATTGCAATCTGGTTTCTCATGGAATGCCGCTTCCGCCGGCGCCTGCTTTTATGATTTGCAGAAGCTTGCGTACTCATGCATCCACCTCGAATTTATAGCCCATTCCCCATACTGTACGGATGTATTCCCCTTTTTCACCCATTTTACTGCGAAGCTTTTTCACATGGGTATCTATGGTGCGGGCATCGCCGAAGTAATCGTAATTCCATACGGAATTCAGGATCTTTTCTCTGGACAGAGCGATTCCCTGATTTTCCAGAAAATAAGTGAGCAATTCAAATTCCTTAAAGCTCAGCTCCATAGGTGAGCCGTCCACTGTGGCAAGATGTGCTGCCTTATCAATGACGATTCCCCCTGCAGAAAGCACATCTCCTGCGGTATCCTGTCCCGTTCTCCTTAAGATTGCCTCGACACGGGCAACCAGGATCTTCGGGCTGAAGGGTTTGGAAATATATTCATCCACGCCAAGATCAAAGCCGAGGAGCTCGTCTCTTTCGTCGCCGCGGGCCGTGAGCATGATAATGGGAACTTTGGAATTTTTGCGGATTTCTCTGCACACTTCCCAACCATCCATCTTTGGCATCATCACATCCAGGATAATCAGTGCAATCTCTTTTTCCTTATAAAAGAGATCCATGGCTTCTTCACCATCTCCGGCCTCCAGAACCTGGAAATTTTTTTTCGAAAGAAAGTCCTTTACAAGCTTCCGCATACGACTTTCATCATCCACTACAAGGATTTTTAAACCATCCATAACAATTCCTCCGATACAAATTTCTATCCATACAATACTATATCACATATACCGTACCTGACTTCTACTGCTACTATATCAGAGTTTTATGTCTCTTTTGTGAACAGATCAAAAAAAATCCCTTTCGCAAAACAGCATTTTTCCACTGCTTTGTCAAAAGGGATCAGTTCTTCCAATAAATTTTTCTACAAAACCTTATTCAGGAAATCAATGGTACGCGGTTCTTTCGGATTCAGAATCACTTCCTGCGGAGTTCCTTCCTCCACAATATACCCGCCGTCCATAAACAGCACACGGTCTGCCACTTCCCGGGCAAACCCGATCTCATGTGTAACGATCACCATGGTCATGCCGTCTGCCGCCAGATTTTTCATAACCTGCAGAACTTCTCCGACCATTTCCGGATCCAGGGCAGATGTCGGTTCGTCGAACAGCATGATATCCGGCTTCATGGCCAGTGCACGGGCAATGGCAACACGCTGCTGCTGTCCGCCGGAGAGCTGGGACGGATAGGCATTCAA
>CAMBYR010000125.1 GCA_945872375.1 uncultured Blautia sp.
AGGTTCTCTCCCATGACTTCCCGGATACCTGCCGGAACGCCTGCGGCAACACCGATACAGCTTACGGAACCATTCTGGATTCCCTGGCTTCCTGCTCCCTTTGTCACATAAAGACAGCGGCATTCCAGATACAGCATGGATTTGCGTTCACTGGAACCCATCAGAACTTCGGAACCGGCACCGGAGGTAAAACGTACCTTCAGACCACGGGAAGCGTAAGCGGAATTCAGAAATGCTTTGGAATAAGGAGTATCATCTCCATCAATAAATACTTTTTCAGTACCATATACAGAAAGGGTCTCTGCATAGGTCGTCAGACCACGGATACCAAGCTCCAGCTCTGTTGCCTCCTCGGCGGAACACTGTGTAAGAACACCGGGACGTCCCACCTGGGAACCGATCAGAAGGGCCATGGCACTGAATGGTGCATATCTTGCCACACCCATGGTCGTCTCCTCTTCACTGAAACCGCGAAGAGCACCTTCTGCCGCATCTGCGGCAATCTGCACCGGATCATCCTTCAGATTGGTGATATGCGCCTGATTGCCCGGAACTTTTCTGGCACGCATTTTCTGCATTCCCATCATCATTTCCACCACATTCAGGTAATTGATCACTTCAACCATCTTTGCAGGAGTAATACCGGATACGATTTCCAGAATTTCCTTTCTGGAAGTCTGAATATCTACGATTTTTCTGGCAATTTCCAGAGACGGCATGGCCATGGAGTTCTCTGCACGGTCAATGCGGATCGCATAATCCGCAATAAACTGATCCAGAAAATCAAAGTCTGCACGTTTCTTTCCATCCAGTTCGGTAATAATTCCGTTCTCTACGATTATAGAAGGCTTTGGATCGTAGGGACTATTCATGGCTACAAAGCCCATCTCCGGCCACTCATCAATAAAACCGTCCTTATTGACTGCCCTTTGATCCAAAACCTCAATTCTTTTTGATCTTTTCATATTGTCTACCTTTATTCAGAAAAGCTCCTCCCCAGCCTTTCATCATTCTGTTCAAAAAAGCTGATCGCTGTCCGCTCAGTCGAGAATGCTTTTCCTGATTCTTAGAATGACCACAGTCTCGTATAGATTTTCATAATATCTTCTTTTGTGGGAACCCTTGGATTGTTTGCTGTGCAGGCATCTGCCAGCGCTGCATCTGCCATTTTGTCAATTGCTGCAAAATAGGCATCCGGTGTAATGGTTCCTATTTCCTGTATGGTCAGCGGAATATTCATTTCCTTCTGCATAAACTGGATCCAGTTTACCAGAGAACGCACACTCATTACCTTGTTATAATTGCTCAGTCCCAGAATATGCGCAATATTCGCATAGCGTTTTACTGCCGGAAGATACTCTTTCTGGCTTCTGCTGTGCTTGTTGATATTGGCATTGAATTCCACAATATGCGGAAGAAGCATAGCATTTGCTCTTCCGTGCGGAACATGGAACATGGCTCCAAGCTGATGTGCCATACTGTGTGTGATTCCCAGTCCGGCCGTATTAAAGGAAAGTCCGGCCAGGCAGGATGCTACATGCATTTTCTGACGGGCATGCATATCGCTGCCGTCCAGATAGGCACGAAGAAGAAATACACCACAGATCTCAATGGATTTCTCTGCAAGAGCAGAAGAAAACTCATTATGCTCCGTACTTACATAGGACTCCAGTGCATGGGTAAATACGTCCATTCCGGTATCTGCCGTAATGGCAGGGGGAACACTTTTTACCAGCTCTGCATCCAGAATTGCCTCGTCTGCTGTAAGGGAATCCGAAACAAGGGGATATTTTACCTTTGCATCGGTATCATTTACCACTGCAAAAGAGGTAACTTCCGATCCTGTACCGCTTGTGGTCGGGATCGCGATCAGTCCAACATGACCATAATTGTTAATTTTTAATGCAAATTCCCGAATCGCCTTGGAAGAGTCGATGGCGGAACCGCCTCCGACTGCCACAATTGCCTCCGGCTGAAACTCCAGGAATTTTTTCACACCTTCAGCGATTTTTCCTACCGGAGCGTCCGGTACAACATCCTGAAAAATATCATATACGATTCCACCTTTTGTGAGAGGTTCTGTGATCAGATCGACCATTTTACTCTGCACCACAAAGGGGTCCGTAATGATCAAAACCCTCTTATACGGAAGTACTCTCAGTCTGTCCAGTGAATTATCGCCAAAATGTATGACTGTTTTCATCTCAAAGGTTTTCATATCAGATGCTCCTTTTTATGATCGCAGCGGATACTACTCTTCCGGATACAGGCACTCAATCTTCATATCCTCAAAATGATGTGTCCATCTTTCGGAAGGTTTCTTATCCGTTACTACCACGTCTACATCCCGCAGATTTCCTGCAACGGAAAACGCGGTCTGATCAAATTTTGTACTGTCAATGACCAGGATCTTTTTTCGCCCTGAAGCCATCATGGCTTTCTTCGTAGTTCCAAAAGCCTCCTGGGATTCCATGATCCCCCACTGATGATCCAGTGCCTTACAGGAGAAGATGACTTTGTCCACATAATAGGAACGGATCGAATCTTCTGTTCTGGATCCCAGAAATGCAAGGTATCCTTCTTTCATAACGCCTCCTGTGGAAATGATCTTCCACCCGGAAACATCCGACAGCTCCAGAAGGATTTCCATGGAATTGGTAATGACCGTAAGACGTTCCATCTCTTTCAGGGCCTTCGCCACAAAAACGGCTGTGGTACTGGCATCCAGAAAAATGTGATCTCCCTCCTGCACAAGAGAAGCGGCGATTTCCGCCATTTTCTGCTTTCCTGTCACATTCTGGTTCTTACGGACATTAAAGGGCAGATCAATACTTACATCTTCATTGATGACTGCTCCGCCGTAGCTCTTCGTTGCAAGCCCCTCTTTTTCCAGCTTATCAAGATCACGGCGAATGGTTTCCTCCGATACTGCAAACATCTGGCTCAGTTCACTGACTACCACTCTTTTTTCCATCTGCAGTTTATCAAGGATCAGATTACGTCTTTCTAATGCAAGCATATTTGCTGTCCTCCTTTTCTGAGGATGGTTGTATAACCTTTTTTATAAAATAGAATCGATCATACGGCTGTCAGGATGGGCGATTACGGAAGAATCCAGATACATGCCCTTCTCTGCAACAAGCTCTTTTGCTCTTTCGATGGAAGCCTCTACCGCAGATACCTCGCCGGTGATCAGCATGTAGGATTTTCCGCACATACCTTTTGCAATACGAAGCTCGATCAGATCAACGATCGCTGTCTTCGCTGCCTGGTCTGCTGCTTCAATGATCGAAGCCGCATCATATGTTTCCAGGATTCCAAGAGCACTGATTTCTTCTACGGCTGTTGTTCCGTAAATAGCCGGGAAAATAGATTCATGAGGATTGCCCAGCACAAAGCTGTCAATACATTTGTCTTCATAAGTGGTAACCGCTGCGTCAACGGCTGCCTTTACCGCACTGAGATCGCCGGTGATAATTGCAATATATTTGCCCGGACATACGGTCTGCGCTTCCACAATTTCCACTTCAGATGTCTTTACCATGGCATCTGCTGCTGTGATACCTGTGGCTGTGGTTTTAAATTCAATCATTCCGATTGCTTTACTCATGTTCTGCACGTCCTTTCTACTTTGCTGCAATTACAATGTGGCGGTCGGTAACCTCTGTTACTTTTCCGCAGATGCTTGCGTGGATACCAACGCTGAGACCATTGGCAGGTTTTGCAATCATCTGTCCTCTTGTTACTTCATCACCAACGCTTACAATTGCCTGTGCCGGTGCCCCAATATGCTGGCTTAACAGGATCTTTACCTTCGGAACACCCACAAGCATTTCATTCATCGGTGCATCCTTGTCATATCTGGTAAGACCCAGACGAGCCATCAAACGCTCTTCCGGAACTTTACGGTACTCTCTGGATGGCTGTACAGGTTTCGGCTGTACACCCTGAGGAGGTCTGACACCTGCTTTGCGAAGTCCGGCCTTCATATCAGCCAGAAGACTTCTCGGCGCCAGGCTCTGCGGACAGGAATACATCTCGCAGACACCGCAGGAACTGCAGAAGCTTGCATCCAGATAAGGATTCAGATTTCTGAAATCCTGATTGGAAGCTGCTCTCATAAAGAGTGCCGGATCAATGGGATGTCCCAGGTTGTTTCTGGGGCACAGATCCGTACAGGTATTACACTGGCAGCAAATGGATGCTGCACGTTTCAGATCTATGGAAGAAGTTCTTCTCTTCTTCGCTACGATAATATGGTCCTTTGGCAGAACCAGAATTGCATTCGTTGTTTTGGTCACCGGGTCGGAACCGCTTCCGATCCGTCCCATCATCGGTCCTCCTACAAAGTAAACAGGATCCTTGACAGTCACTTCTCCGGCCTGAGCAACAACCTCATCCAGCGTACAGCCGATGGGAACTCTTACAGTAACCGGATTGCTGACCTCCGCTACAACGGATACATACTTGTCTGTTACCGGTTTCTGTTTTTCAAAAGCCCGGTAAACATTATAGATGGTTTCTACGTTAAATACGGCAACTCCCTGTTCAATGGGAAGTCCGCCAGGTCTTACCACACGTCCGGTTGCCTCATAGATCAGAACGACTTCATCTCCCATGGGATATACTTCTTCCAGAAGGTGAATCCGCATATTGGGAAATTCTTCGATATGCTGCTGTAATGCTTTGACTGTCTGTACATAAGATTTTTTAATTCCGATCACGGCTTCAGAGGCGCCTACCGTCTCTGCCACCAGATGGAATGTCTTCATAATCTCATATGCGTGCTTTTCTAATAACTGTCTGTGAAGTTTCAGTAAAGGTTCGCACTCTGCACAGTTCATGAGAATAATTTCGGCTTTGTCCGTAAGCTTCGCATAAGTCGGGAAACCAGCGCCGCCGGCACCTACCACACCATTCTCCTGCATAATATTCTGTAATTCTTTGATTTCCATGGCGTTACTCCAATCCTGCACCGTCATCTATGATACCTACGATAGCGGCATCCACCGGTGCTGTTTCTACGCCGCAGCCAATTCTTGCTGCGCTTCCCTGTGCCACCAATACATACTCTCCGATTCCTGCACCGATAATATCGATTGCAACAATCCGATTGAGGTCAGCTTTCATATGATTCACTGGCTCAACAATCATGAATTTCTGTCCGATTAACTTTTCACTTTTCCGCGTAGATACCACGCTTCCAACTACCTTGCCTACAATCATATGAGCCTCCGCGTCTGATAATATTTAACGTTTTTGCCAAAAAAATGCAAAACGTCGTAATCCTCCTATGCCGGTGGCAGTTCTGCCACCGGCTTTCGAGGAGGAATTTATTATTTTATAATAGTTACTGTACTGCCTGTGGCAATCTTTGCTGCATTTGCTTCGTCAGTGTCAATATGCATTTCCAGAGTAAAGCTTTCGTGTACGCGGATTTTCACATGGTTGAAAATCGTACCGCGCTCATTATCTGCTTTTACGGAAACGATCTGTCCATCACGAACACCTGCTGCCTGAGCATCCTTCGGAGACATGTGAATGTGACGCTGTGCCACGATACATCCCTCGTTCAGATAAATGGCACCTTTCGGTCCAACAATTGCAATGGGAGCACTGCCTTTTACATCACCGGATTCACGAATCGGAACCTTCATACCAAGTTTGATGGCATCTGTTGCAGATACCTCAACCTGAGAAGCCTTACGAACCGGTCCGAGAATACGAACATTCTCAAGTGCACGGAGCTTTAGTCCTACGATCGTAACTGTTTCATTGGATGCAAACTGACCGCCCATCAGCTCTTTTCTTTTTGTAAGCTGATATCCAGGGCCAAACAGTGCTTCCACGTGCTCCTGGGTCAGGTGGATGTGTCTTGCGGAAACTCCAATCGGAACTACGAAGCCGTTGCCTTTGTCTTCGTTTTTGTTAATGGCATCAATGACCATTTTGGTAATCAATTCGATGTTGTTCGCTTCCAAGAGTACACCTTCTTTCTTTCAGGATCTGTATGTATTTATTTCAGAACCGGAAGGATTTTCTCAACATCGGTGTGTGGTCTCGGGATTACGTGTGTAGCTACTAATTCGCCAAGTCTGGATGCTGCTGCGCTTCCGCTTTCTACTGCAGATTTAACAGCTCCAACATCTCCGCGTACCATAACGGTTACAAGTCCGGAACCGATTTTCTCTGTTCCAACTAATGCAACGTTAGCTGCTTTGCACATCTGGTCTGCAGCTTCGATTGCAGCAGTAAGTCCTCTGGTTTCAACCATTCCTAAAGCTTCCTGTGTCATAATTATATCCTCCTTATGGATTTCAGCATGAAATATTATTTTTTCTCTGTGTAACTGTTCAGTACCTTCACACTGACTACTGAATAGTTACTTCTCTGTTTCTGTTTTCTCACTGTCTTTGCTTTCAGTGGGTTTTGTTTTCTTCCATCTGCTTGCACTTAATTCCACGAGTTTAACGATCTCCTCGTGAGGACGTGCAATCACTGCATAACTCGCCGGTTTCTTGATAGCTCCTGCCACAGCCGCTTCCACAGCTTCTGTAACAGCCGCCACATCACCTTCCACGATAATGGTCACCAGTCGTCCGCCCAGCTTACGTTCCCATGACGCCAGCTCAACGTCTGCAGTTT
>CAMBYR010000126.1 GCA_945872375.1 uncultured Blautia sp.
AAGGCCGGAGGAATTCTTCCGCTTACTTCCGAAATCAATGGGACCGAGGCAGTGAAAAACCCGAATTCCTTACATATTTATGTTTTTGCAGGAAGCGATGGGCGGTTTGAACTGTATGAGGACGACAATGAGACCTGCGGATATGAAACGGGTGACTGCGTAAAAACAGTTATGGATTATTCCGAAGCAGAAGCGGCTCAGTTTGTCATCAATCCGGCTGTGGGAAATCTCTCCCTGATTCCGGAAAGAAGAACCTATACGGTAACATTTGCCGGTTATGGATATGAAGTGCTGAACGGGCTTTCTGTGCGGCTGGATGGAAAGGAAATCGAGGCAGATGCTTCCTATGATGAGAAAATGAGCGCAGTGACCGTGAAGCTTCCGGAAACAGAGGTGACACAGGAGGTGCGGATTTCTCTGAGAAAAGAAGCGGAGAGCCATGATAATCATGTGGAGAAGAGAGTGTTCGAATTCCTGAACCAGGCAGAAATCGCCTTTGTTCTGAAAGAACAGATTTATGAACTGATCAAAGAAAACAGGAGTGTTTCGGGTGTGATCCCGAAACTTCATGCGATGAATCTGGACCAGGATCTTTTTGGGGCAGTTCTGGAATTCCTGACGGCAGTTCACTGAAAAAAGAATATCGGATAAAATAATGATTTCCGGGAGACAGGTGAAGTAAGAGACCTGTTTCCCGGAACTTTTTTGTGATGTCTGCGTCAGCAGACATGTTCGTTTAGTGAACGGGAGGGGGGGATTAATCCCGGAATGTCAGAGAATTGTCGGACATGCTGTCAATGATCGCCAGGGATTCCAGGCGGATTCCCATCTCGCGGATTCGCTGACCGCCTTCCTGAAAGCCTTTTTCAATAACAATGCCGGCGCCTTCCAGTGTGGCGCCTGATTCTCTGACGATTTCAATAAGACCCTGGAGTGCGCATCCATTTGCAAGAAAATCGTCGATCAGAAGAACGTGGTCGTCGGATGTCAGGAACTTTTTGGAAAGGATGACATCGTAAACTTTTTTGTGCGTATAAGACTGTACCTTGGTGCGGTACATTTCGCCGTCCAGATTCAGACTCTGTGCTTTTTTGGCAAACACAACCGGTACGTGGAAATACTGGGCAACAATGCAGGCAATGCCGATGCCTGAAGCTTCAATTGTGAGAATTTTTGTGATGGGACAATCAGAAAAACGTGCTTTAAATTCTTTTCCGATTTCATTGATCAGATCAATATCCATCTGATGATTCAGAAAACTGTCTACTTTTAATATATTGCCCGGTTTGATCGTGCCGTCTTTCAGAATTCTTTCTTTTAAGAGCTGCATGATAGAGATCTCCTTTGACTTATGGACTTTTTTCGGTTATTGGTTACTATAATAACGCTTTCATAACTCAAGTGCAATTATTTTTTGACAAAAAAAGATAAAATACTTATAATACATGTACAGTGTGTATAGGAGGCGAAAAAATTGAAAGAATATGAAGTAATCTGGGAAATTTTTAATAAATGTCCCAGAAATCAGATGCGGGATGTATTTGTGGAAGAAGTGGAAATTGAGGATCCGGAAACGTATGTGGCAGAAAAATTTCAGGGAAAAGAAGTATCCTGGGAAAAAACGGTGCTTGCAGACGGAACGGTGATTTTTGATATTATTACATCTCAAATCAAACAGCGCTGCTCCTTTACAGAGCTTTAGGGAGTATGCTATAATGTAGCATATGTGAAAAACAGGTATGAAATAAAGATACAACGCAGATCTGTGCTGCCTGAAACGAAGTGAACAGCGATCTGTACCGGAAGAAAGTGAGGAATGGCGGATGAATCATGAAGAAACAAAGGAACACGTACATGACCATGAGCATGAGCATGTACTGGAAGACGGAACCGTGATCCGGCATACTCACGGACCGCACGGACATACCCACAGCCATGCTCAGACTAAAGCTGTTCTGAACCGGCTTTCCAGGGCCATCGGCCATCTGGAGTCCATCCGCCGGATGGTGGAAGACGGACGTGACTGTACGGAAGTGCTGATCCAGCTTTCGGCAGTGAAATCCGCGATCAACAATACAGGAAAGATCATCCTTCAGGATCATATTGAGCATTGTATTGTGGATGCGGTGGAGCATGGAGACAAGGATGCGATCAAAGAACTGGAAAAAGCAATTGACCGGTTTATGAAATAAACAGGAAATGATAAGGAGAAAATGAAATGGCAAAAGAATGCAGCAGTACAACCTGCACAAAATCAAGCTGTGAAGGGTGCGAGAAAAAGAATAATCCGCAGAGCTTTCAGGTGCCTATGAATGCAGGATCCAATGTAAAGCATGTCATTGGCGTGGTAAGCGGAAAAGGCGGTGTGGGAAAATCCTTTGTAACGGCATCCCTGGCAAACCGCATGGCAGCTAAGGGCTTCCGGGTGGGAATTATGGACGCAGATATTACAGGTCCGTCCATTCCGAAAATGTATGGCCTGAAAGGAGCCGCAAGCGCAGATGATAACGGAATTTATCCGATGTATACAAAAAATGGCATTGAAGTGATGTCCATCAACCTTCTTCTTCCTACGGAAGAAACTCCGGTAATCTGGAGAGGCCCTGTTCTTGCAAATATGGTGAAACAGTTCTGGACTGATGTGGTATGGGGAGAACTGGATTATCTGTTTGTAGATATGCCTCCGGGAACAGGAGATGTCCCGCTGACAGCATTCCAGTCTCTTCCGCTGGACGGCATTGTGATCGTAAGCTCTCCGCAGGATCTTGTAAGAATGATCGTCAGAAAGGCTTACAACATGGCTGAGATGATGCATATTCCGGTGCTCGGCATTGTGGAAAACTACAGCTATGTAAAATGTCCGGACTGCGGAAAGGAAATCAGGGTATTTGGAGAAAGCCACATTGATGAAATTGCAGCAGAGCTGAATGTACCGGTTCTGGGCAAGATGCCGATTGATGTGACTTATGCACAGAAGGCAGATAACGGTGAATTTGATGAGGTGGAAAATCCGTATGTGGAAGCAGCGGATGAGGCAATGCCAAAGTAAGCCTATTGCCGGAAAAAATATTCACAAATAAAACAGCTCCCGCTGCAGGCGTTTGAAACGTCCGGCGGGAGCTGTTGTTTTGAGGGGGAATCACTGAAAATATTCCAGAAACCGTTCCGCCGCCTGGGAAAGGGGTTGGGTATCTCTACGGACAAGCACGAGCTGACGGCGGGGCAGCGGCGTTTTCAGTCGGATTTCCATGAGATCCTTGTGGTCTTTACACATGTAATCCGGAATGCAGGTAATTCCAAGCCCGATACGCGCAAGATCCACCAGCAGGTCGTTGCTGTTCAACTCTACCTCCGGCATCAGGCGAAGACCATGATCGGCAAAAAGGCGATGCAGATATTCACTGGTGGTGCTGCGGGGAGAAAGCATGAGGATCGGATATTCCAGAAGCTCGGAAAGCTTCAGCGGATGGTCGATGGGAAAGGCATCATGGCTGGCCATAAAGACATCCTGAAATTCCCGGATGACTTTTGTCGGCGCGTGAGGGTCCAGCCGGGAATTCGGGGAATTGCAGAAGATAAAATCTGCCTGGCCGTTGTTCAGAAGATCTACGCAGCCGATGGAGGTGCTGTTAGTGATCCGGATGCGGACATCCGGGTAATCGCGGTGAAAGCGGCGGAGATAGTCGATCAGAAAGTATCGGCAGATGGTATCACTTGCTCCGATACGGAGCTGACCCATCAGAGAAGTGCGGGAGGAGAGAGCAGATTCGCCTTCCAGCAACATCTGTATGGCGGGCTGGACATGCTGCAGCAGAGTTTCTCCTGCGGGAGTCAGGGCCACCTTTTTTGTGTTTCGGACAAACAGAGACTGCCCCAGCTTTTTTTCAAGCGATTTGACAGACTGGCTTACAGCAGACTGGGAAATGAAAAGCTGGCGGGATGCTTCCGAAAAGCTTAAGGAGGTCGCCACATGATAAAATACACGGTATAATTCCAGATTAATATCCATATTAGTTCCTCTAATAAAAAATATAAGACATATTAATTTTACTAATGATATTTCTTATGATACTATAATGGCGAAGAAAGTGCAAGGATACTTATTATATAACTGCATGACGACTTTCCGGAAAGTCCGGATACTCATGCGATGCCACCTGGAAAGGAGAACATAATGAGTAACGTAAGACGAGTTTATGTAGAGAAAAAAGCACCTTATGCTGTTCAGGCGAAAGACCTGAAGCATGAAGTCAGCAGCTATCTTGGCATTAAAACCATTACCAATGTGAGAGTGCTGATCCGTTATGATGTAGAAAACATTTCTGATGAGGTATTTGAAAAAGCCTGCAGGACAGTATTTGCAGAGCCGCCCGTAGACAACCTTTATCTGGAAAGCTTCGAGGCAGCGCCGGGCTCCCGGATCTTTTCCGTGGAATATCTGCCCGGACAGTTTGACCAGAGAGCAGACTCTGCTGTACAGTGCGTGCAGTTCTTAAATGAAGAGGCAAAGCCGGTCATCCGTTCCGCCACCACTTACGTGATTGAAGGTGAGATCAGCGAAGAAGAATTTGCCGCTGTAAAAAATCATTGCATCAACCCGGTGGATTCCCGTGAGACAGGAATGGAAAAGCCGGAAACCCTGATCACTGTTTTTGAAGAGCCGGAAGATGTCAAAATCTTTGACGGCTTCCAGGATATGCCGGAAAATGATCTGAAAGAGCTTTACGATTCCCTGAATCTTGCGATGACCTTCAAGGATTTCCAGCATATTCAGAATTATTTCAAAGGCGAAGAAAAACGTGATCCTTCCATGACAGAGATCCGTGTGCTGGATACCTACTGGTCTGATCACTGCCGCCATACCACCTTCTCCACAGAGCTTACCGATGTAAAATTCGGCGAGGGCGATTACAAGGCTCCGATCGTTGAAACCTATCAGCAGTATCTGGCAGACAGAGAGGTTCTTTACAAAGGACGTGATGATAAATTCATATGTCTGATGGATCTGGCTCTGATGGCTATGAAAAAACTGAAATCCGAGGGCAGGCTGGCAGATCAGGAAGAATCCGATGAGATCAATGCCTGCAGTATCGTGGTTCCGGTAGATGTGGACGGAAAGGAAGAGGAGTGGCTCATCAACTTTAAGAATGAGACACACAACCATCCTACAGAGATCGAACCGTTCGGCGGTGCGGCTACCTGCCTTGGCGGCGCGATCCGTGACCCGCTTTCCGGACGTACCTATGTTTATCAGGCAATGCGTGTCACCGGCGCGGCAGATCCTACTGTTTCCGTAAAAGAGACTCTGAAGGGCAAGCTTCCTCAGAAGAAGCTGGTGCGCAGTGCGGCTCACGGCTACAGCTCCTACGGAAACCAGATCGGTCTTGCAACCGGTTATGTAAAAGAAGTATATCATCCGAATTATGTGGCAAAACGTATGGAGATCGGTGCCGTTCTCGGTGCAGCTCCCAGACGTGCAGTCATCCGTGAAAATTCTGATCCGGGAGATATCATCATCCTTCTGGGCGGACGTACCGGACGTGACGGCATCGGCGGTGCAACCGGTTCTTCCAAGGTTCACACAGAGGCTTCCATTGAAGTCTGCGGTGCAGAGGTGCAGAAGGGAAATGCACCTACAGAACGTAAGATCCAGCGTATGTTCCGCCGTGAGGAAGTCAGCCACATTATCAAAAAATGTAATGACTTTGGTGCAGGCGGTGTGTCTGTTGCGATCGGAGAACTGGCACCGGGCCTTCGTGTAGATCTTGATAAGGTGCCGAAAAAGTATGCAGGACTTGATGGTACGGAAATCGCCATTTCGGAATCCCAGGAGCGTATGGCCGTTGTTGTGGATCCGAAAGATGTGGATACCTTCCTTGGATATGCAAATGAAGAAAACCTGGAAGCAATTCCGGTGGCAGTTGTAACAGAAGAGCCCCGTCTGGTTCTTACCTGGAGAGGAAAGGAAATCGTAAATATTTCCCGTGCATTCCTGGATACCAACGGTGCACACCAGGAAACAACCGTAGAAGTGGAAATTCCGGACAAAGAGGGAAATCTCTTCCTGGATCGCCCGGATGTGCCGGATGTAAAAGCAAAATGGCTGGAAACTCTGGCAGACCTGAATGTCTGCTCACAGAAGGGCCTTGTGGAAATGTTTGACGGTTCCATTGGAGCAGCCAGTGTGCTGATGCCCCATGGAGGAAAATACCAGCTTACAGAGACACAGGCCATGGTGGCAAAGGTTCCTGTATTAAAAGGAAATACCAATACGGTTACCATGATGAGCTATGGTTTTGACCCGTATCTGTCCTCCTGGAGCCCTTATCATGGAGCTGCCTATGCAGTGACAGAATCTGTGGCAAGAATCGTGGCTTCCGGCGGTGACTATAAAAAGATTCGTTTTACCTTCCAGGAATACTTCCGCCGTATGACGGAAGATCCAAAACGCTGGAGTCAGCCTTTTGCGGCCCTTCTTGGCGCATATTCCGCGCAGATCGGCTTTGGCCTGCCGTCCATCGGAGGCAAGGACAGTATGTCCGGTACCTTCAATGAGATTGACGTACCGCCTACTCTTGTTTCTTTTGCGGTAGATGTGGCGAAACT
>CAMBYR010000127.1 GCA_945872375.1 uncultured Blautia sp.
GGTTCCGGTGCAATAACGGTAATCGTCAATACATTTGAAGAAATACTCACTCCTGCTGTCGTAACAGCTGTTGCCTGAACAAGAATCGTTCCGGAACCGCCGTTCGCTGTCAGCATTCCCAGAACAGGATCCACAGAGGAAAATACACCGGATGCTCCGCCGGAGCTTCCGACCACATTCCACCTCAACGAATCAAGATTCACATCACCGATGATCCATTTATTCAGCAATTCCGTTTCCCCTGCATTCATGGAAGACGGACCCGAAATCGTAAGGGATGCATTCGCTGCCTCTTCATCCGCAAACACATGATCCGGCGGTGCCACCTGGATCTCATTGCGAAGATTTACGGTATGTAATGTTTCAATTTCTTTATCACGCACCTTCACCGTAAGCTGAAAGCGAACGATCCGCTCCGATTCCACTCTGGAAACATCTGCATTAAAGCTTAATATTCCTTCCGCAAGAACTGTACGGCCAATAAGAACCTCCGGGTCAGACACTTCACCGCTTCCATCTCCCGAAAACTCCGTTCCCTCATCCGCCGGTGCGGTAAACAATCCTCCCTCATCCGAAAATGTACTGGCTTCATCCGACAAACCCTCTGTTTCTTCCGAAACACCGGTTTTATCATACTTTTTCTGACTGTAATACAAAGTCTCACCGGATGCATCCCAGTCCAGCACATCATAAACATACTCACGGCTTCCCGGCACTATCTCATAGGAATTACAGATCAGAAACGTTTTATTTGTCTGAGACGAGCTGTCAATATCTCCTGTAATAGGACTTCCGGGAGCAGCGCCGGACCCGGACGCATAATAAACACTCCGATTGGCATCGATCACAAGATTCTGAATCGTATCCAGAGTCTGCTGTGTTTCCATCTGGACCTTTGCATTTCCGGAAGTACTTCGAAAGCCGGAAGAACCTGTTGTGATCAGGGTTATGATCACACCGGAAAAAATGGCAATGATTGCCACTGTAACAATTAATTCAATTAGTGTAATACCCCGATTGTTTTTTCTCATGGAGCGTCTCCTTATAGTTCCTCAACATCCACCTCTCCGGTCGCCTGACAGAGCGTAATTCTTTTCGTATGGCTTCCGCCTCTGATCAGAATTGCGGAACATCGTTTTCCGGAATCTTTAAAAGAAATATTTTGATTGGAATTCAGGAAAGCATCGATTTCAGTCTGATCCAGCACTCCTGTCTGGATTTCACGAAATCCCCCTGTTTCCCTGTCAAAGGTCAGAATCAGAAAATCCCCCGGGGTATTCAGATCGACTTCCTCTCCTGCATCAGTCATGTAACTGATCTTCACACCGGCAGGAGAGATTTTTTCCGGGTGCTCTTCCTTTACGCCGGAATTTTTTCCTCTGTCCAGATAGTAGCTGATATAAAATCCATCTGCTTTGCGTTCCAGCTTCATTTCTCCCACCAGTCTGCTCATGGCCTCGATCCTGGTCTTTGCTATCGCTGCCTGAATACTTCCGGACGCTCTTTGTACCCGAAATCCAATGACAGGATTTAATGACATGGACAGCATGCCCAGCAAAATTGCCAGAATGGAAACAGCGATTACCATTTCTATCAGCGTAAATCCCTGATTCTTTTTTTTCATGCTGTCACCGCCTTTCCTCATATGAATCGCTTTCTCTGTATTCGTTTATTTTTTCTTCCAGTTTTCGTAGGTAATATAATCTCCAAGAGTATAGGTATCTGTCAGATTCCCATTGTAACTGCTGCCATCAGAGGTAAGCGAATTTCCCAAAACATACTTATCCCCTTCCCAGAAAAAGTCTCTGGGTGCCAGACTGCCGGAAGCCACCTGTGCCTGAAATACTTTTGCCGCATCCAGCGGCCGGGACTGAAGTCTGGCTCCGGATTCCAGCGTGATCGTTCCCTTTGCCATGATGATCCCTGAAAAATTCACATTTTCCTTAATCAATACATCCCCTGTACAGATCACAAGACGAAGCTTTTCCGCTTCTGCAGCATCAATCACAAAGGTACTGTCTGCTCCCGGAATGGTTTTAGTAACATCCACTCCATTCTCTTTTGTAACAAAAACAGATTCTTTTCCATTATGATACATGACCGCTCTCAGATGATCGTTGTCTGCGCCTGCATCAAACACATATTTCTGTGTTCCGTCATTATGATTGCTTTCAATGAATTTTACCATGTCCTTTTCATTGACCATATTGTCAAAAACCGTACGGTCAAAATCCGTTTCGTCATGAGAATAGCCCTCGCTGTCTTCCATATCTGTTTTAAGAAGACTGTAGCTGCTGATCATTTTCCGGTTCAGAGAATACCACATATTCTGATAATTCATCTGCTCCTCCAGAAGCGGAGCCGCACTTCCGTCTTCTTCTTTTAATTTCACATCCGTATCTTTTCTCAGACTTCCCTGATTCTCCCCGCCATCATATGTCAGAACATTTCCATCCGTAATATATCGAAGGAAGCTGCTCTGATCATTGATCAGAATGCCGGAATCCTCACCAAAATAAAAGGACAGATACCGATCGATTGCAGCCTGATTCACCTGATAATATTCCTGCATGAAAGAAGATGCAGACTGTTCGTCAGAAAAATTCAGATAAAAATATACGGCACCCTCGCCACCTGTTTCCTGGTAAAAGACGGTCTTCACCGGTTCATTCAGATCCACACCAATATCCAGAAGGCTCTTTCCTCCCCAGGCATCCACCGGCATGGAAAGATGCTCCTGATTTACCACAGGATTCTCCTCTCCTGTACTGCTTATCTGTTTTGCAAGATATTCTTCATATGTCATGGGATTTTGGCCCTTTCCATCATACAGGATCTCCGATGGAGCCAGATATGCAAGCTGTGTTCCTTTTACCGTCAGGCTTTCCCCCATGATCACATCCGAATTGGACGAAGCGCCGGATATTCCCGAAATCCTGGAGGCTGCAATATACGTTCTTCCTGAAAGCATCAGTTTTTCCAGACCGGACAGATCCAGTGTCGTATTTCTGCCGTTAATCACAATGGCACTGCTGACGTCAGAAGCCTTACTTCCCGCAAAATAATCCTTATTATAAGAAATTTCAGCCGACTCTCCGGAACCAAATCCGTAATACTCTCCACTGATGGTCACGCTGCTCTGATTTCCGCTCTCCACCGTAGTATCATCTGCAAGATAGGTTTTTCCGAGAAGCTCCACTGTCGCCTCGGAAAGAGTGATCCCCTGTGCCCAGAGTGCCACCTGTCCGCCGCTTCTAAATGAACCGTTTTTCTGTATCTGAATCTCTCCCTGGCATACCATTCGTTCTCCGGAAGACACCGAAAGGCCTGCTCCGGATTTCACAAGAACGCTGACCGGATCTGCATTGGGATCTGCCTGCTCCATCAGGCCGGCGTATATACTTCCTTCTATAGTCGCACCGGATCCTGCAGCCGTATTTTCACAGACGATTCCGCCGTCTGCAACAACGATCATATTCATCAGATCAGGAAGAGTGGACGGAGTGGGAAAATGAACCTCCGGGATTCCAAGCCGAAGATCGGTTTCAATAACAGATGCCCTTCCTTTTGCATCCACATATATGACACGAAGCCTTTTCAGTACGATTCCGCTTTTTGTACCAATGGTCATAATCGGATCCAGGCCGGATGCCGTGGTAACCACCAGAGATTCACTGCTGCTGTCAAAAGAAGCACTGTTTTTCAGATCCACATAAGAGTACAGCCTGTCCAGATCATAAAGCCGCAAAGTACTTCCGGCCGCTGTTCCCGGCTCCTGCAGACGCTCTGCCAGTTTCAGCACATACTGCTCACGAAAGCTGCTCCGGCGAATCTCATCCAGTGCTGCGCCCTCCACGGAATCCGTACGGGAATAGGTCTCCAGAACCTGAATATAGACATGAGACATCACTTCTCCCATATCCTCCAAAAGGCCGGTGCGGATTTCCTCCAGTGCCTGTTCCGCCGTATAAAAGCTGTCCTTACTTTTTAAATCCGTTGTCTTCATCTGAAAATTGGCTGCTGCCATATAGAGCACAAGAAGTCCCAGAATTGCAATAAACGCAATTGCCACTATGACTGTAATAATCGAAAAGCCTTGATTCTTCTGTTTATGATTTCTGGTTCTGCTTCTCATTTTCTTCCTCCGGCTATCAGTTTTCCTTGGCTCCATCCAGAGTGACGATCAAATCTTCTTCCGGAAACTGTCGTTCTGCCGCACCCTGTTTATAAATACTTACCTTTGCAGTATAAATTCTGTCTCCCGATTTTCTGTCATCCAGACCATTAAAATCCAAAACGGCCTTTGCACTGCTGCTTGTGACCTTTCTGGATGTATTGGTTTTCTGATTCTCCGCTTTATAGGTGATCTTCATCTGATTGATTTTCGGCCGACTGCCCGTATCATTCAGATCACTGATGTTGTAATCCAGATTTGTACGAAGCTTCGTCTGCGCGTCAAACAGAGACGGATTGGTGTTCCAGTTGGGATTTCCATTGGAAGACGGATCTTCAATGACCGTTAAGGCCATCCGGTAACTCAGTTCTTTGGTTGATGTAGGCTTTCCGCTGTCATCCTCCCTCTGCTTTACCACATAAAAATTCAATGGATAATTCATCGTATTGTCCAGAATGATCTCATCAAGAGGATTGCTGCCGCTGACAGAATGATAATTCGGATAATAAAACAGATACAGATTTTTTAACTGCGTATCTGTTTCCGTACTGTAAATGGGGAAATAAGGGCTTTCGTATGTACAGATACATTTTCCCCCTTCCAAAACCCCCTCCGGTCCTTTTCCCTTACACGGGCAGATGTTCATGGTTTCAAACTCCGTGCCTCCCTGCTTCTGGTAGCCATAGGCCTGAAGCGTATATTTCGCATCCACCTGAACAATTCCGGCTTCCTCTTTCAGCCGAATGGTCAGTGTTCTGCCGGTATACTCATAAACCTCGTCCGGAGACAGTACTTCCGGCTTTGCAGGGGCATTCTCATCCATACCATATTTTTCATTCCATTTTGCCAGTGCCAGAATGTTCTGCTCACTGACGATCGCCTTCATAGCATTTTCATCCCAGTTTTTCTCCATAATCAGGAATGCGTCCGTTTTCGTATTCATTTTGGCAATATTCGGTGTCTGGTAATCATTTTTTCCAACCACATCCGATGCGGAGGTTTTCTTTTTATAACCGGAATCCGCACTTCCGTCAAATTCAATCAATGCATCAAAACTTTCGTGAAGATGGGTAAGATTGGTCATTTCAAAATAATATTTCGAGGCATTCTCTCCTGTAAGCCTTGGATTGAACTCATAAGTTCTTCCGCCATCCTCTGAGATCACAGACGCAGTTACATTGCTTTTGTCATCTCCGGAATGTTCAAAAAGACGTACCGGTACCAGCTCACCCTTGTTGTTTTTCATAAGCTCACCGATTCCAATATTCTCATTCCGGATCAGATCTGTTTTCGTCTCCAGAAAAGAAAAATGACTGAACCCGGTAAATGGATCCAAAGGATAATTAAAGTCTCTGGAAAGCTCAGGAAAATCCTTTGCCTTTATTTCCTCCATGATATTCTGAGCCGTAGAGGTCGCTTCCAGATACAGATTGGATTTTCTGTTGATGCGTCCTGAAGTAATAAATCCCTGAAACAGCACGATGGCTGCAATGGAAAAAATACTGACGGCAATAATCACTTCCAGAAGCGAAATGCCGGAATTGTCCGTTTTCAGCGATCTCCTCTCCATATCTGAACCTCCTCTCCTGATGTATTCCTCACAAAACAGCTTGTCAGATACGGAAATCCCATCACATGGAAATTCCATATCAGAACACATTTAGAGGGTGCAGTTTCTACGCCCTCTAAACATTTCATCCAGGTAATGCCCTTCAAAAATCCTGAGCAGTTACCATCTTATGATATTTTACTGACCTGTTTTTGCTAAAGCACCTTCTGCGCCTGTATCCTGTGTTTCTGCAGGAACTCCTTCTGCACTCTCCGCAGTCTGACCGGATTCTTCGGCCACTCCTTCTTCCGCAGCCTGATCCGGAAGCTGCTGTGCAATCTGATTCAGAATATCTGTAATTTCAATGGTTCCGAAAATATTATCCGTTCCGTAAGGAACAGCTCCTGCATCCGGCTCCTGATATTCTCTGCTGATTCCTGTCATAGAGAACATGTTGACCGTCATGCTTCCGGAAAGATTTCCTGTCGTATTGTCATAAGACGCATTTACATGATCCATGGTCATACGTCCGCTTTGCTGTGCCAGATATTTTACAGCGCGTTTCAGGCTGTCATAGGTACACTGAAATTCCAGTGTCACCTGATTGCGGTAAAGAGAAGTCGATGCAAGATCTGTTTCTGCTGCAATATTGATTTTCTCCGTCTCCTGTACCCCTTCAATTTCGTTGATCTGTTCTCTGGTGGTTTCATTTGCCTGCTCCATCAGAGTCTGATCCGGAGCTTCCGGGGCATTCTGGCCATCTTCTCCGTCCAGTGATGTAATAAATTCCTTTTCACAGAAGCCGACATTGGAAATCCGGATATCCATTACATTTTCCATGTTTCTCGCAA
>CAMBYR010000128.1 GCA_945872375.1 uncultured Blautia sp.
GTGCCGTTGTCATAAGTTTCTGTATCATTTACAGGAGCTTCGCCGCCCTGCATGATAGCGTCAACCATTTCAACAACCTTGGATGCCAGTGTACGGGTATCTTTGAATACGGACATAGCCTGTTTTCCATCGATGATGTTCGGCATATTTGCAATATCGCAGTCCTGACCGGTGATGATCGGGTACTCGCCTGTGTAGTTTGCTGCCAGAGCGTTTTCTACACCAAGTGCTGTAGAGTCGTTGGAAGCAAGAACAGCGTCAAGGTTTGTTCCATCTGCATAGTAGGAAGAAAGAATGTTTTCAAATCTTGCCTGTGCAGTTTCTGTTGCCCAGTTTGCTGTAGCAACTTCATCTTTTGTCATCTGTCCGGACGGGCAAACCAGTTTGCCTGCATCGATGTACGGCTGAAGAACATCCATAGCACCGCCGAAGAAGAAGTTTACGTTATTGTCGCCAGGGTCACCTGTTACGAATTCGATATTGAACGGTCCGTCCTGGTTTTCCAGATCCAGAGCATCTACAAGGAATTCACCCTGAGTTTTTCCAACAAGATAGTTATCAAATGTTGCATAATAGGAGACTGCATCTGTGTTCATGATCAGACGGTCATATGCGATAACCGGAATTTCAGCTTCTTTTGCCTGTGCAAGAACGGTTCCGAGAGAATCGCCTTCGATAGAAGCAATAACCAGAAGCTGGTCACCGTTAGCGATCATGTTTTCAACCTGAGAAACCTGTGTAGCAACATCATTTCCTGCATACTGAAGATCTACAGTGTATCCTTTTTCCTCCAGCTGCGCTTTCATGTTTTCGCCGTCCTGGTTCCATCTCTGAAGATCCTGTGTAGGCATTGCAACACCGATCACGCCTTTACTCTCTTCTGCTTTCACACTTAAAGGAGCAACTACCATGCCAGCAACCATGGATGCGCACATTAAGGATACAAATAACTTTCTCTTCATAATCAAATCCTCCATTTCTTTTTGTGCCCTTCGGCACGCCGCTTTTTGATAATATGATTCTATCATGATCCATACAGGATTTAGTTGCTAAATTATCGTATTTTTCCGGAAATTCAAAAAATGTCCTGCAAAAAGCAAGACATTTTTGTTGCAAAAATTTGCTATTGACTTTCATCAGCAAAGACACTGCTGTCATCTGCCACATTCAGGTAGACATCCTCCCTTGAGTGAAATCCTCCGTCCACAATGATCTCATCCATGTTTTCTCCGGTAACGGCTACAGGCATCAGCATGCTGAAGGGGATCTCGTTTGTTCCGTCCGTGATCGTTTCCGTTACATCATTCAGAGGATCCCCCTGCGCCATACGCACAGCAAATTCCGCTGCAGCTTCGGCAAGAGATTCCACCGATTTAAACGCCGTCATCGTCTGGGTTCCCTCAACAATTCTCTGGCAGGCCGCCAGGTCACCATCCTGTCCTACCACCTGTACCTTTCCGGCCATCCTGTTTTCTGTGAGAACCCGAACAACCTGAGATGCAATATCATCATTGCCGCACATGATGCCCTTCACATCCGGATATTGTTCCAGCGCTTCATCCAGATACTCCGCCGCTTTTTCCGCCAGCCATCCTTCGCAGTTTGCTTTATAGACGATTTCCAGTCCGCTTCCCTCCAGCTCGTCCAGAAACCCCTTCCGGACAAACTGAACATTATTATCCTCTTCCGGGCCCTGAAGCATAAAAATCTCCCCGCCTTCCGGAATAGAATCCTTTAACGCCTGTCCCATCAGTCTTCCTACCACTTCATTGTCAAAAGATATATACAGATCCGCCGCCGAATCCAGCAGGAGCCTGTCATAGGAAATCACCGAAATTCCTGCTTTTTTTGCCTCACCAATCACCTCTTTCAGAGAGCTGCAGTCCACCGGAATGACAACCAGCACATCAATTCCCTTTGATATCAGGTATTCAATCTGGGAAATCTGCTCCTTCACACTTCCATTGGCGTTCTGGACATTAACCGATGCCCCGAGATTTTTGGCCGTTGCCACAAAAACATCACGATCCCGCACCCATCGTTCGATGACAAAAGAATCAAAGCTCATTCCAATGGATATGCTCTCACCATCGTCTCCCTCTTGTCTGGCGACGGAAGATTCCGTCTTGTCCTCTTCTTTTCCGCAGCCCGCTGCCGCCAGGCTGATGACCAGGATCAGCATCAGCATCCAGCAAATCTTTTTCATATTACCCCAGCCTTTCTCTGTACTCAGACGGTGTGACTCCCTCAAATTTTTTAAAGATCCTGCTGAAATAATTTGGATCACTGTAACCACACATCGCACATACTTCTTTGATATTATAGTTCTGGTTTTTCAGAATCCTTCTGGCATTTGCCATACGGATCCTGGTAAGATATTCAATAAAGTTTTCTCCCTGTTCCTGTTTGAACAGTTTGCTGAAATAATAAGGACTGATGTCCACCATCCGGGACACGTCATCCAGAGAAATATCCTTATTATAATTTTCATCAATGTATGCTTTCGCCTTCGCCACCACAGACTCTGTTTCCTTTTCGCTGGATCCCTCAATCTTTCTGCACACATCGCCTGTTTTATTCAGGAACCAGTTTCGAAGTTCCTCATAATCGGCACAGGACTGCACTTCCTTCACATAAGTCGTACGGTAGCGGAAACCGTATTTTATACCCCGCTTATTGAAAAACGCCTGATATTCCGCCTGAATCACGAGTTCCAGAACCTTAATCTCGATATCATCCCGATAAGCGCTGTAATTTTTCAGCATCCAGTCAAAAAAGCGATTAGCCGCTTCCATGGCACCTGTATAATCCCCTTCACTAATTCTGTGGTAGTAGCTGTTTTCCATATCCAGCGGATATTCCCCGTCATATTCCTGAACAAGCGGAATGTCGTTGATATGTGCCACATGACTGTCGCTTTCCCTTAACGCGCGAAGTGCTTCCGAATAGGATTCCTTTATATTTTCAAAAGAACGTACCCTTCCAATTCCTCCCCGGAATGAAATGTCGATCCGGTTTTCCAGCTTATGGATCATGTTCCGCATTCTTGTCAGGATCTGTACCCTCTCTTCATATTCTACCGTGCCATTCTCGCAGGGTACCAGAAGGACGATCCGGTTTCCCATGACCGCACCAACCAGACAGTCAAAAAAATCCTTGGCAATTTCCCGGAATTCCGGATAAAAGCGGCTGGCCCTGACACTGGCTCCTACAGCGTTTGTCAGCACACCATCTTCCACACTGTCGCCAAATTCCACCACCGCCATAAACGCATAGTCCTGCCCGATTCCCAGAAGCTCCCGATAATGATTCCGATATGTATGAAAACCATCCTGCAGGAGAAGATCGTAAATATACCCGGACTCAATAATAGGGATCACCGTTTCCAGTTTTTCCCGGATTTTCAGATCATCACTGCGTTTTCTTCTGGCCTCATCCACCTGTTTCATTGCTTTCATGCACACTTCTACAATCGTTTTTTTGTTCACAGGCTTTGTCAGATATTCCATCACGCCCAGATTTATGGCCTCTTTCGCGTAATTGAATTTGTCATAGGCAGTAATGACAATAAAAATCGTGCTCTTATTAAATTTCCTGATCTCCTTCATCGCCTGAATACCGCTTAATCCCGGCATCTGTATATCCATAAAAGCAATGTCCGGGCGAAAGCTTTCCGCCTGTTCCACCACTGCTCTTCCTGTTTTTGCACAGGCAATCTCACAGGATGCTCCGAAGTTTTTTTCAATAATATTTTTCAGTGACTCCAGCATGATACCTTCGTCATCTGCAAGCAAAATCCGATACATGTTATTTCCTTTCATGGCTTATTCCGGGGTTTTCCCGCAGGGAATCTGAATGACTACTTCTGTCCCCTGATTTTCTCCCGGACTGTAAATCTGCACAAGATGCTTCTCATTATAATAGAGTTCCAACCGGCTGATCACATTATACATACCGATTCCTGTGGAATCTCCTTCCTCCTCTTCACTTCTGATCTCTCCCTTCAGGATCTTTTCAATCCGCTCCGGTGAAATCCCCTTTCCATTATCCAGCACGCTGATCCTGATAAAATCTCCCTCTCGTTCCACCTGCAGATGAATGCTTCCTTCCCAGTCGATATTGCGGATTCCGTGATTCACTGCGTTCTCCACGATCGGCTGAAGAATCATGCTTGGGACCTTGCACCCGAGGACAGATTCATCAATTTCCTTTGTAAAATGAATATCTCCCGCAAAACGTACATTCAGAATATAGATGTAGTTTTCCACCGCTTCCACTTCCTCCTGCAGTGTGGCATCTTCACTTCCCTTTTTCACATTATACCGGAAAAACTCCGCCATACGTTCCACAAAAATGCATGTTTTTTCGGCATCCTCCATCATGGCAAGCTGCGCACCCGCGTTCAGGGAATTAAACAGAAAATGAGGATTGATCTGAGACTGCAGATATTTCAGCTGCGCCTCTTTCAAATGTGTCTCCATCAGAAGCTCCCGTTCCATCATCTGCTGCTCTTTTTCCATATTTTCTCTGGTCAGCGTCATATATTCTTCCAGACTGTCAACCATGGTGTTAAATGCCCTTGTCACAGCGCCAATCTCATCCATAGCATCTGTGTGAGGCATTTTTACATTGAAATTGGCCTGCCCTACCAGATTTGCGGTTGCCGCAAGGCTGGACAAAGGAGCGACCACACCCCTTACCATGAAAATCAGCATCAGCATACAGATCAGCATAATAATCACAAAGGTAACAAGGCTTACCACCTCCAGATAGCGAATGGCGCTCTGCATGGCGAGGTAGCTGGATGAATTGTTCCGGAACTGCTGACTGTTCAGTTCAGAAATATAGGAATTCAGATAATTGTAAAGCTGAAGGCTTTCATCGTAGGATTTTTTATACTTCTCCACATTCCTGCCTCGTTTTGCCTGAATCGTTTCCGCTGTGCAGTCCAGGTATGTTTCCGACATCTTCCGGATATTCCGTTCCAGCATCTTCACCGGGTTATCCATTACCTGTTCATTCAGCTTTTCCAGAAGCCCTCTGTAATTTCCCTCACTCCTGTAATAGTTTTCCAGGGAATCCGATGTTTTCACCGTAAGATAATTGTACATCTGCGTCTGTACCGATTCCAGGGAGTCGCCCAGATCTGTCAGGTTTACATTGCTGGCATAAACCTCGTCCAGACTCTGCATGGCGGAATTCAGCTGCCAGTACATAAAAAGATTTGTGACAAGCAGCAGGATTGCCACCACGGATACCTCCAGCAAAACCTTGGTTACCAGAGACAGGTCTTTCCAGTGCCAGCTTCTCTTTTTATTTTCCATTGCCATCCTCCTGCCACTGTTTCCAGTTGTCTCTGGTGATAAAATTCAGATCTACCGTATAATAGGCATTTGCACGTCCCACTTCCA
This sequence comes from uncultured Blautia sp., assembly GCA_945872375.1. Lineage (GTDB taxonomy): Bacteria > Bacillota > Clostridia > Lachnospirales > Lachnospiraceae > Blautia_A. The sequence continues at coordinate 5,412 of CAMBYR010000128.1, forward strand.
GATATTCCGTCAGTGCTTCAATGCTGTAAATACCGATCTGTTCTGCATCCATGGTAAAGGTAACCGGTATCAGTCCCTTTGAAACGGCATCAAGAATGGTTTCTGAAATATAATACCCCACAATATTCACTTCTCCGACCATGTTGTAATCGATCATTGCCTGATAGGCACATTCTGTCGTTACCTCATCCAGACAGACCAGAATTTCCGGCGGGCCTTCCGGTGACTGGAAAATATTCCGCACAGCCTCTTCCGCATCAAACTGGCTGTTGGAGATAAGGTTCTGCGCCTGAATCTGAATATTACTGTCCTGCCCCACTTTTTTCACAACGGCGTTGTTGATCAGTGAATAAAGCTGGTTCTGCTCCAGCTCCTCCTCCCTGTTTTGCAAAACGAGGATCCGTTCCGTATCTTCCTCTGTCAGATTTGCCACCTGCGCCCCGTATGCCAGACCCAACTGATAATCATTGATTCCCACAAAGGACTGGCGAAGACTTTTGGGAGCATCATGAACCACCGTTACTACAGGAATCCCCTTTTCCACAGCCTCATTAATTTTTTCCTGAAGGCCATCCTCTCCGTTATACTCCAGGATAATTCCGTCTGCCCTGGCCGCAATGCTCATGTCCATATAGTCTTCTTTGCTGTAGTCCTGTCCTCTGTCTGTTCCATTCAGTTCCAGAACAGCATTATTTTTCAGCGCCTCTTCTCTGGCAATGTCGTATACTTCCTGCCAGAAGGTCATATTTCGCCGGTCTACGATCATCGTATACTGATACTGGTATACCTGATTCATTTCTGCCGCATCCAGACCCGCTCCTTCCATAATCCGGTCATAAAACGACATCATAAACAAAATGGAGAGCAAAGCCGTCAAAATGGCTACAAACATCAGGCAAACTTCTTTTCTCACGGAATTTTTATTTCTCATATACATTCCTTTCCAGTCAGATCCTTCTTCTGTTTTTATAGTATATCTTATTTTAAAATATTTGACAACCAATGGCATTTGCGGGCGTCCGCATTGTTTCATTACGGAATACTTTTCTATGATATAAAAAAAACATCACCTGTTAAGTGATGTTTTCGTGAATCCTTAGTGAGGCATCGGGGATTCGAACCCCGGACAACTTGATTAAAAGTCAAGTGC
>CAMBYR010000129.1 GCA_945872375.1 uncultured Blautia sp.
TTATCCGGAACAAAGGTGGAAGGCTATGAAAAACTGGATGCGGATCTGGATAAGATCGTCATTGGACAGATTATGAAGATCGAGCCCCATCCGGATGCAGATAAGCTGATCATCTGTCAGGTAAATGTGGGAGAAGAAACGGTACAGATCGTTACAGGAGCTCCCAATGTGAAAGAAGGAGATAAGGTTCCGGTCGTTCTTGACGGCGGACGTGTGGCCGGAGGCCATGACGGAAAAATGACGCCTGGCGGAATCAAAATCAAAAAGGGAAAACTCCGCGGAATTGAATCCTGCGGTATGATGTGCTCCATCGAAGAGCTGGGAAGCACCAGAGAAATGTATCCGGAAGCACCGGAATACGGCATCTACATCTTCCCGGAAGATGCAGTGGTAGGGGAAAATGCCATTCATGCACTGGGACTGGATGATGTGGTGTTTGAGTATGAAATCACTTCCAACCGTGTGGACTGCTACGGCGTGATCGGAATTGCCAGAGAGGCTGCAGCTACCTTCAACAAAAAATTCTGCCCGCCGGAAGTAAAGGCAACAGGAAATGAGGAAAAAGCTTCTGATTATATTAAAGTTACCGTGAAAGATCCGGAGCTTTGCCCGCGTTATACAGCAAGAGTTGTAAAAAATGTAAAAATCGGACCGTCTCCAAAATGGATGCAGAGATGCCTGGCAGCAAATGGTATTCGTCCCATCAATAACCTGGTTGATATTACCAACTATGTTATGGAAGAATACGGACAGCCTATGCATGCCTACGATCTGGATACCATCGCAGGACGTGAAATTGTTGTGCGCCGTGCAGCAAAGGATGAAAAATTTGTGACACTGGATGGACAGGAACGTACCATGGATGACTCTGTACTGATGATCTGCGACGGTGAAAAAGCAGTTGGTATTGCCGGAATTATGGGCGGCGAAAACTCCATGATCACCGATCATGTACAGACGGTTCTGTTTGAGGCAGCCTGCTTCAACGGAACAAATATCCGTCTTTCTTCCAAGAAAATCGGACTTCGTACCGATGCATCCGGAAAATTTGAAAAGGGTCTGGATCCAAACAATGCGGAGGAGGCCATTAACCGGGCCTGCCAGTTAATGGAAGAACTGGGTGCCGGTGAAGTTGTGGGCGGAATCGTCGATGTCTGCAGCGAAACAAGACAGCCATCCAGCGTTGCATTCGATGCAGAGCGGATCAATGCCCTTCTGGGAACAGATCTTACAAAAGAAGAGATGCTGGGTTACCTTGCCAGAGTAGAACTCACCTATGACGAAGCCACCAATGAAATCGTAGCACCTACCTTCCGTCAGGATATCAACTGCCTGGCAGATGTGGCTGAAGAAGTGGCAAGATTTTACGGATATGACAAGATCCCGATCACACTTCCTACAGGAGAAGCAACCACAGGAAAGCTTCCGTTTAAGCTTCGTATTGAAAGTGTTGCAAGAGACATTGCAGAATACTGCGGATTCTCTGAAGGAATGACATATTCCTTTGAAAGCCCGAAGGTATTTGACAAGCTTCGCATTCCGGCCGACAGCGAACTTCGCAATGCAATCGTGATCAGCAATCCTCTGGGAGAAGATTACAGTATCATGCGTACCACCACTCTGAACGGCATGCTGACTTCTCTGGCAACCAACTATAACAGAAGAAACAAAGATGTACGTCTTTATGAGATGGGAAATGTATATCTTCCGAAAGCACTTCCCCTTACGGAGCTTCCGGACGAGCGTACACAGTTTACACTGGGTATGTATGGAAAGGGCGATTTCTTTGATATGAAAGGTGTCTGCGAAGAATTCTTCGAAAAAGCAGGCATGAAGGAGAGAATGCACTATTCTCCGGACAGCGAAAAGCCATATCTTCATCCGGGCAGACAGGCAAATATGATTTACCAGGGAACGGTTGTAGGATATCTTGGCGAGGTTCATCCTCTTGTGGCAGAAGCATACGGCATCGGAGACAGAGCTTATATTGCAGTCATCGATATTCCTACGATTCTGGAATTTGCAGGATTTAGTCATAAATTTATCGGAATTGCAAAATATCCGGCAGTTACCAGAGATCTCAGTATGGTAGTTCCGAAGAATGTGATGGCAGGACAGATCGAAGCAATCCTGGAGCAGAGAGGCGGAAAGATCCTGGAAAGCTACCAGCTGTTCGATATTTATGAAGGAAGCCAGATCAAAGAGGGATTCAAGTCCATGGCTTATTCCGTGGTATTCCGTGCAAAGGATAAGACACTGGAGGAAGCGGAAATCACAGCAGTTATGAAGAAAATCCTCAACGGTCTGACCAGCCTTGGAATCGAGCTGAGAAGCTGATGATTTTCTATATTGTAAGACATGGTGTGACGGAATGGAACACCTTGAAAAAGGTGCAGGGGGCTATGGATATTCCCCTTGCAGAGGAAGGAATCCTTCTGGCCCGCCGGACGGGAGAGGCGCTTCGGGATATTCCGTTTGATATCTGCTTTACCAGCCCGTTAAAAAGGGCGCGCCAGACAGCGGAACTGATCCTGGAACCGCATCCGGAGAAGATTCCGGTGGTGGAAGATCGAAGGATTCAGGAAATTGATTTCGGGGTTCTGGAGGGAAGTCGTTTTAAGGACGAGAACGGCCGTGTGATCAACGAGCAGATGGCAGTTTTTTTTCAGGATCCGGAACATTTTCAGAGACCGGAGCATGGGGAGAACATTGCAGACATCTGCGGACGGACGCGGGAGTTCTGGCTGGAAAAGATTCAGGATCCGTCTTTGCAGGATAAGACGATTCTGGTGGCTTCTCACGGATGTGCGGTGCGGGCGCTGCTTCGAAATGTTTACCCGGAGGGTACACCTTTCTGGAACGGATGTGTACCGCCAAACTGCGGAATCAATAGTGTGGAGGTAAAGGACGGGCATGCAGAATTCCTGGCACAGGACCGGGTGTTTGCAGACGTCAGATAAGACAAAAGTGATGTTGGAACCGTCGTGAACGGTTCTGAAAGGCGGAGGTTTCTGGAAAGGAAGGTTTCCACGGATCTCCGCCCTTTTCGTTTGAACGGAATACCGGGGAAAGTAGAAATTACTGTCTTGTACCATGGAAAATGATATGATATCATAGAAAAAAGGTTTCAATATTTTATAATATTCAGAAAAAATGACGTGAGGAGGCTGATTATGGGGAAAAAGATCATTAACATCGTTCTGTTTCTGGCAGTGACTGCGGCGGCAGTGGGGATGACTGTCTATGTAGGACAGGGCGCTACAGGGGTGATGATTTATAACTTCACATTTCTGGTCATTATGGCAATTCTTTATCTTGCCGGAATGATCGGTGGAATGTTCCGTATGAACAATATGGCTCAGGCATTTGAAAATGCCACAGAAGAGCTGGGCGGTATTTTTAAGACCGGCGGTAAAGTTGCAAAGGAAAAACTGGTTCACCTGAACGATATTTTTAGTCACAGATATCTGGATGCCAAAATGGCAAATTTCACCGATGAAGTTTCCAGAAGCCAGGAAGGTATTGGCGAGATTGAGGACTATCTCAATGATGATGAGCTGGACAACCACATCCACAAACGTCTTCTGGAAATGATTCCGGACATCTTTACCAGTCTCGGTATCCTGGGAACCTTTGTGGGACTTGTATGGGGTCTGAAAAACTTTGAACCGAATAATTACGAGGCTATGACAAGCTCCGTATCCGCCCTTGTGGATGGTATCAAAGTTGCCTTTCTGACATCCATCTACGGTATTGCGTTTTCGATCATCTATACATATGGAATGAAAACCAATTATTCTTTTATGTCGGAAAGCCTGCAGGCATTTCTGGAGAAATTTCATTCCTGCGTCATGCCGACGGCGGAAAACGAATCCAGGAATCTTCTGGTTGCCAGTCAGAAAAACCAGACTGCAGCAATGGAAAAAATGGCAGAGCAGTTTTCTGTGCAGATGGCCGAAAGCTTTGAAAAGGTCATTACGCCAACGTTTGTAAAAATGAATGATTCTCTGGATATGCTTGCCACTTCCGTACTTCGCTGCCAGAAGGATGCCGTGAAGGATATTCTGGATGTCTTTCTGAAGGAAATGCATGATTCCTTCCATCTTCAGTTCCATGACTTTAACGAGGCTCTGGAGCAGATGAAGAAGGTGCAGAACGAAAATGCGGCATATACCAGCGAGCTTTATCAGACCATGACACGCCAGCTTACTGCTTCCTATAACAAGCAGGAGCGCAGCATGCAGGAAATGATGGAGAAGCTGGCTGCTTCTCAGGGACATTATATGGATACCGCAAACCGGATCATGGAGGAAAACAGAGAAATCCAGAAAATGCAGCAGGCAGATTATCAGCATGTGGCAGACTATCTCAGAGAGGCAGAACGTTCTTCGGCCAAGTTCTGGGTGGCATGTAATCAGACCATGCAGAAGTATGTGGAGGCTGCTGCACAGACGCTGGATAAGATTTCGGCAGCCAGCCGTTCCGGCGATGATGCGCTGAAAGCCAGCCGTCAGCTGATCGAAGAATTTGACAGCCGTATGCAGGAGTTTATGGAATATCAGAAACGTGCATATCAGACGATGGATCAGGTACGTGCACTGCTGGCAGACATTACGGTTGCAAAAAACAGCAAGGAAATTTATCTGATGGGCGGGGGTACGGGATCACAGAATGCCAGCCGGGAAACCCTGAAACAGATGAAGGGAATGCTGGAAGAGCAGAATGAGAGGCAGCAGGCTGCTCTGGAAGAAATGAACAAAAATCTCAGAGATCTTTCCAAAAATGCTCAGAAAGGAAAGTTCAGTTTATTTAAATAAAAGGAGAGACACATGCGCAGAAGAAAAAAATCAGAGAGCAACGGATTTAATATCTGGCGTTCTTATTCCGATATGATGGCTGGTGTGCTGCTTCTTTTTGTACTGATCATGTGCGTGACTCTTTTTCAGGCTCAGAAAAATTATGATGAAAGTATTAAAGAGCGGGATGAAAAAATTGCCATGCAGGAGCAATATACACTGGAGATTCTGGCACAGCAGAACGCTCTGGAAGAAAAAGAAGGGCTTCTGAAGGATCAGGATGAGCAGTTAAAGACTCAGGATGAAAAGCTGGAAGAGCAGAAAATGCTTCTGGCCGAGCTTGCCGCCAAACTGAAGGAACAGGAGGCAACTCTCCAGACGCAGGAAAAAACACTGAACCAGCAGCAGGCGGACCTTGATGAAAAGACAGCTCTTCTGGCTGATCAGCAGGCACAGATCGATCAGATTATCGGTGTCAAGGCAGAAGTGGTGGAATCTCTGAAAAAGGAATTTGCCAATAACAATGTCAACGTGGATATCGATGCCCAGACAGGTGCTCTTACACTGAATGCCAATGTCATGTTTGATTATGATGAGGCAGAGCTTACAGAAGAAGGAAAGGCAGCTCTGGAGGCAGTTCTGCCTATTTACTGCAAAGTGCTTCTGGAGGAAAAGCATCTTCCTTATCTGGCAGAAATTATTATTGACGGATACACAGACACGGACGGAGATTACAGTTATAATCTGGAGCTTTCTCAGCAGAGATCCCTGGCGGTGGCTCAATACCTTCTGGATATCCAGTATGAATTTCTGAATGATTCAGAGATTAAAAGCCTGGAAAACTATCTGACAGTAAATGGTCATTCCATGGCAAATCCGATTCTGGATGCAGAAGGAAATGTGGACAAGGATGCTTCCCGCCGAGTGGAAGTGAAATTCCGACTGAAGGACGATGAAATGATCGAGGAACTGAACAAGATCATGTCCAATGCAGAAACGGCTGCAGCAGATACAGCCCAACAGTAGTGAGGATGCTTCATGAAAAAGAATCAGTCAAATATCAGAGCAGGTCTTTTGATCCTGCTCTGTATCCTGCTTCTGGCAGGAGCGGCAGCGCTGCTGATGCGTTTTCTTCGTCTGAAGAATGAGACAATGGAGCTGGATCAGCAGTATCAGCAGGAAATAGAAGAAAACAGTACAGACATAGAACAATGGGAAGCGGAGGAAACTCCGCAGGAAGAAATTCCGGAAACACCCGCACCAACAGTCACACCATCTTCCGAAGTGCAGGGAATCCTGATTGATCTGTCGGATTGCTCCGCAGGCCAGATCCTTACGGAGCAGCAGCTTTATCTGGAAAACCCGGGAATCTATTTTACGGCACAGAAGATCATCAGGGATGATTATGTGCACCAGCGGATGAATGGGGTGGTGCCCCGCGATGGAGGATCTGTTGAACTTGAGGATCTTCGCTATCTGAAGCTTCTGATCTATAATCAGGAGGGTCAGATTCAGGTGGGAGAGCTGGTGGTGAACAAAGCCATTTCCCAGAAGGTTCTGGATGGATTTCTGGAAAAGTTTCAGAGTAATGAAAAAACGACGGAATTAAAATTGGAAGAAAATTGCTGGACCGGAACAACAGAAGAGACGATTCAGCGAATATTGGAATAAAGTTAAAAAAGGTGTCGCTTATCTTTTTGATAAGCGATGAGAGCAAAGAATTCATTGTATTTTCAGGATTTTTTTATTTTCT
>CAMBYR010000130.1 GCA_945872375.1 uncultured Blautia sp.
GTGGGTTCAAGTCCCATCTTCCTCATGAAAATAAAAGGGTTAGGCCTAAAGGCTTAACCCTTTTATTTTGCCGAGGAGCTCCTTGAACCCATGGTTCAAGGTCTCCTCGCCATTTTTGGCTCGTCGGTCGGTTCGGTGGGAAAAAGGTCCACTGGACCTTTTTCTTTTTCCACCTCACCCCATCTTCCGCATTCTGCCCCCAATTTGCCCCCAGTCAGGGTTTTCTTCCTTTATACCAGCTCCGCGATCCTGCTGACCGCCACATAAATCTCCTGAATACGGTACCAGGTAGCATAATCTGTTACGCCGGTCTGCGGAAGTCCGAAAATACTTTGAAATTCCCGTACAGCCTCTCTGGTACGCGCCCCGTAAATCCCGTCCACCGGAATCGTCGGAAGCGCCGGATAAGCTTCCGCAATGGTATTCAGCTGCTCCTGAAGCTGACGAACCTTTGGTCCCGAAGCACCTGTATCCAGGTCATATCCCGGCCAGGAAGCCGGAATTCCAGAAATCTCATCTGCCACATTGATATACATATTATTCCCATAAAAATACCGCAGAATCTCAATCGCCGAATATCCCTGGTCTCCCAGCGCCTTGCTTCCCCACTGTGTCATCCAGCCGCGGCTCTGACATTCCACCTGACGGCCGTCGCAGTACTGGGTCAGAATAGGCTGCTTCACATTCGGTCTGGAAAGATAATTTTCAAACAGTTCATCAACGATTCGGGAAATACTGTCAAAAATGTTCCGCCCATAGATCCATTTATGATCGTATGCCGTTGAAGACGTGATGGTAAAATCATACCCTTTGTTCCGGTACCATTCGGTATAAACCCGGTTCAGGGTAAACGACATGATCGCAAGCACATTTGCCCGGATGGTATCCTCCGGCCAGGTAGCATAAATTTCGCTGCTCGCCACGTTTTTGATATAATCCCGGTACCGGACATAATAATCCTTCGCACTGCTGTCACGAATCGGGCCGTCATGAACCACCACATATTCCGGAATAACCACCCTGCTCAGCACGATCTCTCCCGTCTCACTGACCGGCTTGATCTCTGCCTCCTGAATTTTGGGCGGATAAGTTCCAAACAAGGTATGGGGACCAATCACCACCCGCTGAAATGGAGGCGCATTTTCCGTCTGAAAATTCATCCGTACAGGCTGCTGTGCCAGCACGCCCGGAAGTACTTCCGTACCTGCCACAATTTCCGGTTCAAATCCTTCTGCGTCAATCTGTACGGTGTATTCTGCATAAGGCTGCTGCTCCACAGGTGCCATACTGTATTCCAGCGGCGGTGTTTTCAGTTCAATCACCGGGGTCTTTCCGGATGAGTTGGTACGTACCTCTTCAATATTGCTGTCGGGATCTCCGGTAAAAGAAATTCTGACCCGGGCATTTTCGATGGGACGGCTTCCATCCGCATTCATCACCGTCACCTGAAGTGTTCCCTGATCCACATACTCAGGGCTGCCGCTCTGACCTGTATTCTGATTCTGCTGCATTCGTATGGATCCATATGAATACATAATATGCTCCTGAACTTTCCTGTCGTATCATTATATTCAGTTTTTCGCTATCTGTTCAGTATCCGCCGGAAACAAAATGCCCATCTGCTTTCGAGCTTCCTCCATCACCTTCATGCTCCAAAGTGTCTGCTGATGCAGGAAGGAAACATCCTCTCCCTGCGAAATAGCCTGTACCCATCTGCGAATTTCATAGATCATATTATTTTCACAGGGTTCTGTCTCGATCCGTTCCTCCCGCCCGTCATAATAACGGCAGACGATCTCCGATGGCTCAGCAATCGTATGTATGATCATTACTCCCTTTTCCCCCTGAATCTCACTGTTTCTGGCACTGTTGGTGATCTTGGAGCAGGAAATCTCCGCCATCATTTCTCCATAATCTGCCAGAATGGTCGTTGCCCCGTCAATGCCTCCCCGGAGGCTTACGCACTGAGCCTGAATACTTTTCGGCATTCCAAATAATCCGACCATAGGCTCCACACAATAAACTCCCATATCCATCAAAGCACCTGTGGAACAGTTTCTGTCAAAAATATTCTGCCGTTTTCCTTCCAGAAAAGCATCATATTTGCTGGAATATTTCCCATACCAGAAATCTGCTCTCCGAAGCTTTCCCAGACGTGGAAGCGCCTGGCGGATCTGCTCAAATCCGGGATCAAACATGGGGCGAATCGCCTCCAGCAGAATCAGGCCCTTTTCCTTCGCTGTCCTCTGCATCATTTCCGCTTCTGCTGCGTTGGAAGCAAGAGGTTTTTCACACAGTACATGCTTTCCGGCCTGAAGAAGCAGCATGGCCTGAGAATAATGAAGGAAATTGGGGCTTGCCAGATACACACCGTCTATCTCCGGATCTGCCGCCATTTTTTCCAGGCTGTCATAGGCTTTTGAAGCTCCATGTTTTTTGGCAAAGTTTTTTGCTTTTTCCAGATCTCTTGAATAAGCAGCCACATATACGGCATCCTCGCAGCCGGAAGCAGCCTGCAGAAATTTTTCCGTAATCTTACTGGTTCCCACCGTTGCAAATCGAATTTGTTTTCCCATAAGATTCTCCTTATCATCCTTTTTTCTGCTATCATATCCTCTTTTTTGCCTTCTGTAAACCGTATTTTCAGGTGTTTTTCATGCCATCATCAGCTTTCCAGGTAATAACACCCGGAATATGGCGGAAGGTCCAGAATGACTTTTCCGGATTCCTGTTTCAGGTTTTCCCTCTGTTTTCTTCCTTTTCCATCATAGCATTCCCTGTCACTGTCAAAAATCAGGGTCAGATTTTTTCCATCATTCACAGGAAGCACATATTCCTGTTCCTGCGCCGAAAAATTAAACGCTGCAAGAATTGTTTCGCCTTCACAGCTCCGCCGGAACAGATAGATATTTTCCGCTTCTCCATGGCATTCAGTCCAGTAAAATCCCTCTCTTTCGTAGTCTTTCTGCCACAATGCCGGATGTTCCAGATAGCACTGATTCAACTCCTTCATAAAACGGTGAAATGCATCATGCTTCGGATATTTCAGGATCTCCCAGTCCTGTTCCCGTTTTTCATCCCATTCACGAAGCTGTCCCAGTTCATTCCCCATGAAGTTCAGCTTCTTTCCCGGATGGGCGTACATATACATGTAAAATGCTCTTGCCTGTGGAAATTTCTCCTCATAATCACTGCCCATTTTCTGGAGAATCGTGGCTTTTCCATGCACCACCTCATCATGAGATAACGGAAGCAGAAAATGTTCATCATAATAATACTGCATGGAAAAGGTCAGTCTGTGATAATACTGACTGCGTTCACTGGCCGGCATGGAAAAATAAGAAAGCGTATCATTCATCCAGCCCAGATCCCATTTATAATCAAATCCCAGTCCGCCTTCACATACAGGCTTTGTCACACCGATCCAGGAAGAAGAATCCTCCGCGATCAACAGGGCCTCCGGCACACGCTCCTTCAGCCCCTGATTCATCACCTGCAGAAACTGAACAGCAGGCCTGCATTCACCTCTGGCCGGATTGCCCTGCCAGAAGATCAGATTTCCCACCGCATCCATGCGCAGTCCGTCAAAATGATACTGTTTCAGCCAGAAATACGCTGATGACTGAAGGAAGCTGCAGGTTTCCCCTCTGGAATGCATAAAATTACAGCTCCCCCATTCATTGACTCCCACTGCGCTGTTGGGATATTCAAACAGCGGTGTTCCATCGTAATTCCAAAGGGCATAATCATTGACGGCAAAATGTACCGGAACAAAATCCAGAATCACGCCAATCTCCTGTCTGTGACATTCATCCACAAAGGCGCAAAGCTGTTCCGGTGTGCCGTAACGGGAGGTGGGACTGAAATATCCGGTCGCCTGGTATCCCCAGGATTCATCGCAGGGATATTCACAAAGCGGCATAAGCTCCACATAATTGTAGCCGTTTTCCTTCAGATAGGGAATCAAAAGCTCTGCTATTTCCGAATATGTATACCAATCCTCCTGTTCCCCGGATTTTTTTCTCCAGGATCCCATGTGCATTTCATAAATATTCATCGGCGCGGAAAGAGACGCTTTTCTTTTCTTCATCCATTTTTCATCATGAAAAACAAGCTTTTTTCTGTCATAGATCAGAGACGCACTGGCCGGACGAAGTTCTGAATAAAATGCATAGGGATCCGCATGGTCAATAAAACTTCCATCCCTGCGGTAAATCCGATACTTGTACATCATTCCCTCTTTTGCCTCCGGAATCAGGCACTCCCAGAAATTCCCATCCTGGATTTTATGCATGGGCGTTTCTGTCCACTGATTAAATTCTCCAATCACGGCAATATGCACGGCAGCCGGAGCAAAGGTACGAAATACCGTTCCATTTTCCAATACATGAGCTCCCAGAAACTCCTGTGCCTCAAATTCTTTTCCCGTATAAAACTGATAAAAATCCATATGAACCTCCAAAATCATAGACATGTGTCGGATTGCTGGTTATAATATAAGGCAGACCGTATGAAAAATCAGCCGACACTTTTTTCATTCTGTCGGAAAAACAACGTTTCCCGACAATTGTCGGAGATATCCACAGGAGAAATGATTATGGACAAGCGCGCGCAGAAAAGCAGAAGCAGTATCATCAACACCTTTCTGGAAATCCGCTCAAAGAAGCCTCTGGAAAAAATCACAGTAACAGAATTATGCAAAAAGGCGGACCTGAATAAGTCCACCTTTTACGTTCATTACCATGATATTTATGATCTTTCAGAACAACTGGAAACAGAGGTCATAGACAGCATTCTGGAGTCTATCTGTCCTCCGGAAACGATCCTTACCGATCCCGGCCGTTATACAGCTGAACTATTTCATGCCTGCCGGGCCAAGAACAATCTGATCCGGAATCTTTTTTCCGGTACAAGGAGCATGATGCTTCCTTATCGTGTTTCCATCGCTCTCAGGAAGCTTCTCTATGAAATGCATCCGGAATTTGAGCATGATCCGGAGCGAAATATTCTTCTTACTTATCAGATCTACGGAGGATATTTTGCCTATTCGGAAGCACAGCAGTATGATTATTCTCATACCATTTCTGTCATCAGTGAAATTTCCCGCCTGACGGCCTCCAAAGTATGAAAGCCCCCGTTTCCGCAGAAACGGGAGCTCTTCATTATCGCTCCTCTCTGAAGTAGGAAAGACCCAGACTTGCAGGAGGCTGATTCTCTTTTTTCTTTCGGAAGCTGATCACAACCAGGACAATGATGGTTACCACATAGGGAACCATCTGGATCAGATCCGTCACATAGCTTGCCACTTTAATTCCCATAATGCTTGGAAGGAACTGATAAAGCCAGTACAGCATACCAAAGAGATACGCACCCCAGATGGCATTCAGAGGCTTCCAGGTGGTAAAGATAACAAGGGCAACTGCCAGCCATCCCAGCGCTTCGATCTGCCCTGTGGTCGCCCAGATTCCCTGATTATAATCCAGTACATAGTACAGACCGCCAATACCGGAAAGTCCGGCTCCGATACAGGTTGCCAGATATTTATATTTTGTAACATTGATTCCTGCCGCATCGGCTGTTGCCGGATTTTCTCCTACCGCACGAAGATTCAGGCCCAATCTCGTTTTATTCAGGATATAATACAGCAATATCGCTACAAGAATGGCCGCATAAACCAGGAATCCATAGCAGAATAACGTTTTGCTGACAATTCCCAGCTTTGTGGAAAGAACCGGGATTTTTTTCGCAAAAGCAGCGTTCGCCAGAGGAGCTGCGGAATAGCTGGATCCGTTCAGAATAAATACACCGAAGAAATTTGCCACGCCCATACCAAAAGTAGTCAATGCCAGACCGGTCACGTTCTGATTGGCACGTAAGGTGATGGTCAGGAAACTGAAAATCAGCCCTCCCAGCATGGAAGCAGCGATTGCCGCCGCCAGTGCAATGATCACACATACCCAGCCTTTCGGATCCGGAGACAGCTTTTCATAATAGTAGGAGCTTGCAAACCCTGCAAAGCCTCCCAGGTACATAATTCCGGGAACACCCAGATTCAGATTTCCCGATTTTTCCGTAAGGATTTCTCCCATAGAACCAAACATAATGATCGTCCCAAATGGAATCGCCCGGATGATCCATGCAATCAGACTGCTCATTTACTGCACCTCCTTCTGTTTGGAACCTTTAAACACCATTTTGTAATTGATGAAGAATTCGCTTCCCAGAATAAAGAACAGAATCACACCTTCAATGATGCTTGCCGCAAAGTCATTCAGACTGTACGCCGATGCAATTTCTGCCGCACCTCTGGACAGGAAAATCAAAAGGAACGAAATCAGTGCCATATAAAAGGTATTAAATTTTGCCAGCCAGGCAACGATAATGGCCGTAAAGCCCTGTCCGCCTGCAGAAGCCGTGGAGATCGTCTGGTCTTTTCCTGCAACGATCAGAAAGCCTGCAAGACCGCAGATCGCACCGGAAATGATCATGGTACGAATGGTAACCAGTTTCACATTGATTCCCGCATAC
>CAMBYR010000131.1 GCA_945872375.1 uncultured Blautia sp.
GAAGATGAGTATTATGAAGACGATTATTCGGACGAAGAATGGTAAGTCAGCAGATAGGAACAGGAAAGAGGAACCTCAGAACAGGGGATGTGTGGAAAACGCACATCTCCTTTTTGATTGACCGGACAGAATAACAGTAGGAGGGGAGAATGTGTATGGAGTCTATATTTGAAAAGAACGGAGCCTGCCTGACGATTCATTTGCCGAAGGAGCTGGATCATCCGGCATCCGATCTGATCCGGAGGGAAACGGATAAAATCATGGACAGGAATTATATCCGGACGATGATTTTTGATTTTGAAAATACGGGGTTTATGGACAGCTCCGGAATCGGGCTGATCATGGGACGCTACCGGGCTCTGGGCATGAGAGGAGACTGCATTCGTGCTGTTCACGTGAACAGCCATATTGACAGGCTTCTGCATCTGTCGGGAGTTCATCGATATATAAAAATCCGGAGACTGGAAACAGATCAGGCCGGGGAACAGGAAGGGAGCTTATGATGGAAAATACCAATGAAATGAAACTTGTTTTTGACAGCAGACCGGTCAATGAAGGTCTTGCACGAGTGGCGGTGGCAGCTTTCTGCACACAGCTGAATCCGACACTGGAGGAAGTGGCAGATATCAAAACGGCTGTTTCCGAGGCTGTTACCAACTGTATTATTCACGGATATGAGGGGGAGATACATAAGATCGAAGTATCCTGCAGACTCCGGGGAAGGGAGCTTTTTGTGGATGTTTCTGACCAGGGCCGGGGAATCGGGGATGTGGTAAAGGCCATGGAACCCATGTTTACCACAAAACCGGAAAAGGACCGTTCCGGCATGGGCTTTACCTTTATGGAGGCCTTTATGGATGAAATCTCCGTGGAATCACAGATCGGAAAGGGGACCACCGTGCATATGAAAAAAATGATCAGGAGGTAGGAATGGAAGATACTCTTGCCCTGATCGGGCGTGCACACCAGGGGGATAAAGAGGCAAGAGATACTTTATTTGAGGAAAATATCGGGCTGGTCTACAGCGTGATAAAACGATTTTCCGGAAGAGGGGCAGACCCGGAGGATCTGTTTCAGATCGGGAGCATCGGCCTTCTGAAGGCGGTAGATAAATTTGATCTGTCCTACGATGTGCGTTTTTCCACATATGCGGTGCCGATGATTGCCGGAGAAATCCGTCGCTTTCTCCGGGATGACGGAATTCTGAAGGTAAGCAGATCCATGAAAGAGAATCTTTATCGGATTTTTCATCTCCGCGAGGAAATGGCAGGGGAGCTGGGGCGGGAACCTACTCTTTCGGAGCTTTCCGAAAAGATGGAAATGCCTGTGGAGGAACTGGTCCTTACAATGGAATCGGGGGCGGAGGTGGAATCTCTCCAGAAAACCATTTATCAGAGTGAGGGGACGGAGATTTCGCTGATGGACAAGGTTCCGGAGAAAGAAAACCGGCAGGAAGCCGTGCTGAACCGGATTTTTCTGGAGGAAATGCTGGAATCTCTGGAGCCGGGAGAGCGGCAGCTGATCTTTATGCGTTATTTTCAGGAAATGACACAGACGGAAATTGCAGGGAAGCTTGGGGTTTCTCAGGTGCAGGTGTCCAGGATGGAGAAGCGAATCTTAAATAAGATCCGGAAGAAATACGGGTAAAGCCGGATGCTGTCTGACGGGAAGCGGAAAAACTGATGCAGAGAGTGTTCTGCATCAGCGCCCCTTCCATTTGATTTCCGTTTTTGTGCGGCCGATGTCCTCCGTGATCGTGGTATTGACATCGTCCTCGTAAAGGCGCATCTGCACCTGCATGGGAGTGGGGTCTGAGGTGATTTTTTTGGGACCGAAATGGTTAAAGAAAAAGATTACGCCCAGACCGATCCCGAGAGAATAGGAGATTTCCAGAATGGTAAAGCCCTGAGAAGCCTGTCCGGTGACCTGCCTGTAGATCTGATCAAACAGTTTTCCGGTATCTACGTCGTTGTTGAAGGTCATAATTGAAAATGCAGAACCAAAAAAGGCTGCCAGAGAGACGAAGGCGGTTTTGCAGATCCGCCAGAAGGAAGAACCGCGATTGCCTTTATCATAGGTAATGACAAAGTCTGTTTCTCCCAGGGGTGTAATGGTGAGATCCGGTTCCTTTTTCTGGATCAAATCAACCAGGTCCATGACAGACATGACATAGCGTCCGTATTCTTCCGGATTCAGGTTCAGAACCGGAAGAACCCGCAGACGGTTCAGAACTGCACTGTTGGTGCAGGATAGTTTGGCCAGATCCTGAAGATAAATGTGGGGATGGTTGACCTGGATGTTTCGGTCAAGATGCAGATAAAGCGTATCGTTCATAAAAAAGTCCTTTCTGGCAATGAGATTATTCTTTCATCCGGGGCCGGAAGATCAGGCTGGCAAGGTAGGAAAAAATCAGTGCTGCGGATACACCCACAGCACACGCCTGAAAGCCGCCGGTAAACAGTCCCATAAAGCCATCCTGATCGATGGCTTTTTTCATGCCCTCCCAGAGTACCTGACCAAAGCCCAGGAGAGGAACCGATGCGCCGGCGCCGGCAAAATCGGTAAAGTGACGATAGATTCCAAGGGCACTTAAGAGTGAACCGGTACAGACAAGAATCACCATCACTCTGCCCGGCATCAGTTTGGTTCTGTCCAGCAAGATCTGAACGAGGGCGCAGATAAGCCCGCCTGTCCAGAAAGCATGAAAATAATCCATTTTTTATCCCTCCTTTTCTGCATCGGCCCGTTCAATGACAACTGCATGAGCGATGCCGGGTACAGAATCTCCTTCATTAAAACTTACTTTGGAAAGCAGAGCGCCTGTGGGTACAAAAAGAAAGCGTTTCCATTCCCCGGATATGATTCTGGGAAGCAGTTCTGCACAGAGCACCGAGGCGGCACATCCGCACCCGCTTCCTCCTGCGTGGGTGTCCTGGGTGTTTCCGTCAAAGATCATCAGTCCACAGTCCCGATGTACGGAAGTAAGATCGATTCCCTTTTCCTTCAGTAGATCCAGAAGGATCTGCTGCCCGATTGCTCCCAGGTCTCCTGTGACTATGGCATCATAAAACAGAGGAGACCTTTCGAAATCCGTAAGATGGCGCTCGATGGTGTCGCTGGCGGCAGGTGCCATGCAGGCTCCCATATTCTGAGAATCCTTCAGACCGTAATCCACAAGCCTTCCGGTGGTGATTCCTGTGATCACGGCGCAGGTATCTGCCCGGCGAAGAGGATCCGAGTGCCCCAAAACGGCAGGGGAGGGCGGGGCGGCACCAAGGACGCAGGCACCGCTTCCGGTTACTGTCCAGGAAGCGGACAGCGGCCTCTGGTTTCCATAGCCGAGAGGAAAACGAAATTCCTTTTCGGCACTGGCAAAATGGCTGGAGGTGGCACAGAGCACATGATCTCCGTATCCGGCTGCCACAGTCATGGCACCCAGAGACAGGGACTCTCCCATGGTGGAGCAGGCACCGAAAAGTCCGTAAAATGGAATGCCAAGACCGGCGATCCCAAAAGAGGATGCCATGGACTGTGCCAGAAGATCTCCCGCAAAAAGCAGACGGATATCTTCCGGACGAAGTCCTGCCTTGCCGATGGCCAGAGAGGCTGCTTCTTTCTGCATGGTGCTTTCGGCTTCTTCCCAGGTGTCGGCTCCGAACATGGGATCATCGCAGATCATATCGAAGGCACTGCTTAAGGGACCTTCGCCCTCTTTTTTTCCAACAATAGAGGCTGCACTGTGAATATAGACGGGTGTCTGGAACGCCAGACTGGCATTTCCAAGCTGTTTCGATGACTTCATGCGATCACTCCTATGACTTTTAAAATATAGTAAATGACTCCGAGAATCCAGGAACTGAAGATTCCATAAAGAATTACCGGCCCTGCAATGGTAAAGATTTTGCATCCGATGCCGAATACCTGTCCTTCTGCCCGAAATTCGATGGCGGAGGCAGCTACGGAATTGGCAAACCCGGTGATGGGAACGAGCGCTCCCGCACCTCCGAATTTTCCGATTTTCGGATAAAGATTGAGGCCTGTGAGAATGACACTGGCAAGGATGAGGATCAGGGTACACCAGCTTCCGGCCATTTCCTGGTCAGCGCCGCGGCTTTTGGCAAAATTTAAAATACACTGTCCCAGAAAACAGATGATCCCCCCGGTAAAAAAGGCGCGGATCATGTTGATCGGGAGACTGTGTACGGGGGTGATCTCTCTGACGTATTGTTCGTATTTCTTTTGCTGCTGCTTTTTTTTCTGCAAATCTGTCATAAACAAAATCCTTTCTATATATTTTAAACATATGCTTTGACTTTTCTCTTTCCGGCACGTATAATGGGGAATAGTGCGGATCAGGCATGCCTACTGCCAGTGCTGAAAATAATAAAGCAGAGAGCCAAGGGTTTTTCCTGCTGCGACGGACAGGATGACTGAGGAAAAGCCTCCGGCAAAGCGAATCCGCCTTGCAAAGATCGGAAAGACATCTGCCATTTCAGCAAGAGCCAGGATCCATCCTCCCAGAAAAATTCCGGAAAACAATCCATAGATCAGAAGAAAGGGAAAACTCAGAGGAAGGGATAATCTGAATATATAGAACAGATTTCCCAGAATGATTCCCAAAACACATGCGTCTTCATAGAGGAGAAGCCGGTCGGAGGTATGAGTAACTCCTGCATACCTTGGAATAATGGACAGACCGATCATCAGCCCGGCAACGCCGCCGGCGATGATCACGCCTGAGCTGAGACCGACAAACCCCAGAAAAATCTGTTGTCCCATGAAAAGACCTCCTTTTATTACGATCCGGCAGATTTACAGATGTACCTGCAAATGTCCTGGGCAGGAAGCCGGATGATGCTCTTAAACGGGTTGTATGTAGTATGCGGAGAACTGGTAAAAATATA
The DNA here is from genome assembly GCA_945872375.1 of uncultured Blautia sp. Taxonomy (GTDB): domain Bacteria; phylum Bacillota; class Clostridia; order Lachnospirales; family Lachnospiraceae; genus Blautia_A. Next base: position 4,905 of record CAMBYR010000131.1, read on the forward strand.
CGGAATTCTAAAAATTGTATGAAAAACTGTACATTTTCCGTATCAGATAGTATAATATTTCAGAAGATGTCACAGAAAAGAAACAGGTGGCATAAACCAGGAGGTTTTGGTATGCAGAATGCGTTTTCGCGTATGGAATTGTTGCTGGGAAAGGAAAGCGTGGATAAGCTGGCATCAGCAAAAATTGCTGTATTTGGCCTTGGCGGAGTCGGCTCCTATGTGGTGGAGGCTCTTGCGCGCTGCGGCGTGGGAAGCCTGACACTGATCGATAATGACACGGTATCCGTGACAAATATCAACAGACAGCTTTATGCCCTCCATTCTACGGTGGGAAAAAGCAAGGTTCAGATCGCGAAGGAACGAATCCGCGATATTGATGAAAATATTCTTGTGCATACTTACGAAACATTTTACAACGAAGATACTGCTGACATGATCGATTTTCATTCCTTTGATTATGTGGTGGACGCCATTGACACGGTAACGTCCAAGCTTCTGATCATTGAGAAGGCAAAGGAATGTGAGGTGCCTGTTCTTTCGTGTATGGGTACCGGAAATAAAATGTATCCGTCCCGTTTTGAAATCACGGATATTTTCAAGACCAGTGTATGTCCTCTTGCAAAGGTTATGAGAACAGAGCTCAGGAAACGGGGAATCCGTAAGGTAAAGGTCCTTTATTCAAAGGAGCGTCCGATGAAGCCGGCGGAAGGAGAGGAGACAAAAGGAAATACAGGACGGCCGGTGCCGGGCAGTCTTTCTTTTGTGCCAAGTGTGGCAGGTCTTCTGATTGCGGGCGAAGTGGTTCGGGATCTTCTGGGAATCAGCCAGAAAAAGGTATCCGGGAGTTTCGGACAGTGGTAACAGAAAATGATCCTGCAGGGCAGGAAGTGATATATAGGAAAGACAGAGGTTTGAAGATTGAGACAGGAAATCAGAGAGAGATTTTGTGAATTTCTGGGAGAAGAGCGTGTGCTTACAGGAGAACCCATGGACCGTCATACCACATTTCGTATCGGGGGTCCGGCGGATTATTTCCTCATCCCGGAAACACCGGAAGAAATAAAACAGATCTTAAATATCTGCCGGGATGAAAACATCCCTTATTTTATCCTTGGAAACGGAAGCAATCTGCTGGTCAGTGATGCAGGATACCGCGGTGCGATCATCCAGGTGTTTCGGAACATGTCCGGCATCACCACGGAAGGAACAAAAATCCGCGCATCAGCAGGAGCACTGCTTTCCGCTATCGCAGCAGAGGCCAGAAATGCCTCTCTTACAGGCTTTGAGTTTGCCGGGGGAATTCCGGGAACTCTGGGAGGTGCTGTAGTGATGAATGCCGGTGCCTACGGCGGAGAGATGAAAGATGTTCTGGAGGAAGTAACGGTTTTGGATGGAGACGGAAATATACGGACACTGAAGGCAGAGGAGCTGGAGCTGGGATACAGAACCAGCGCCGTGAAAAAAAATGGCTATTTGGTGCTGGAGGCAGTGATTTCCCTGAAAG
>CAMBYR010000132.1 GCA_945872375.1 uncultured Blautia sp.
AAGCAACCTGAAAGAGGCAAGAAAGAATGCTTATGATGCTGCAGAGTGGATTACGTTTGCAAATAAATACATGCGTCATGATATCGGGAAAGCCATTGATGAAGCATAAAAACGGCGCATAAGTGAAAGGATATAAAAATGGGAATGAGTGTAGAAGAAGCTGTAAAACAGTTTCATACAAGAGAACAGATCTTTGTGGCATATTCACAGGCAACAAAGCTTCCATATGTGATCTGCGACGAAGAAAGCTATAATGATCAGGCGTGGGTGTTTGCTACCGAAGAACAGATCAAGGAATTCGGTAAAAAGAAACTGGAGGATAAGATCCTCCTTATGGGAATGAAGTATGAAAAGAAAGATTTTCCGCGGTTTTTTGGAGTTCTGTATGCCATCGGCGTGAATTCCGTAGTCTGGAATGACGGAGAAGAACAGGTGGAAGTGGAAATTGAAAAAATTGCGAAGCAGGCAGACTTCAGCAAGCTGGAACCGCAGAAACGCCCGCTTTTGAATCCGACACTGCAGCTTTCCGGTATCTACTTTATGCAGGAACTTCGCCGTCCGGTGGAAAAAGGAGAGCATGGAAATCTTCGGGAACTGGAAGAAGAATTTATTGTGAATCTCAGAAAAGCTGAGTATCTTGCTGCGGTTGATGTGCAGGAAAATGATGAAAAGAAGATCAACATTCCTTATTTGAAAAATAAGGATGGAAAGATCCTTCAGCCGGTCTTCACCGATGTGATGGAATACGAGAAATTTGCACGTGGGAAAAAGCATCGTCTGGTGAAGGTTTCTTTTGATAAGCTTCCGGGATTGATGCTGGCTCAGGCGGATTTCTTTACGGTAAATCCCATGGGACTGAATCTTTTGCTGACAAAAGAACAGCTGACAAAAATGATAGGATAATGTTGGAATCCTGCTTCTGTCTGAGATTACGGGCAAAGGCAGGATTTCGTTTTGCATGTTTTCAAATATCTCCGGATGTGCTATACTATATATAACACAGCGAAAAATACCGGGAGGTGTCCGTATGGTGATAGAAATAGATTTTAACAGCAGTGAGGCGATCTATATGCAGCTGATGAACCAGATCATTCTGGGGATCGCAACCTCACGGCTGCAGGAAGGAGATGCGCTGCCCTCTGTACGTCAGCTGGCAGACCATATCGGAATCAATATGCATACGGTGAACAAGGCATATTCGCTTCTTCGTCAGGAAGGATTTGTGACCATTGACAGGAGGAGGGGAGCAGTGATCGCAGTTGATGCGGATAAAGCCAAAGCCATGGAGGAACTGAAAAAGAACCTGGTGGTGGCTCTGGCAAAGAGCTGCTGCAGGAATGTTTCCCGCGAAGATGTTCATCGGATGATTGATGAAATTTTTGAAGAATATAGTACAGAACAGGAACTCTAAGGAGGACATTATGCAGGAAAAGTTTACCAGACAGGCAGCCAATGCCCTTGACCTGGCAAAAAAGACCGCACAGTCCTGCAGGCACACTTATATTGGGACTGAGCATATTTTGATTGGCCTGCTGAAAGAGCCGGAAGGAACTGCCGGCAAAGTGATGGAAGAATTTGGAATAGAAGAAGAGCGTCTGATGGAGCTGGTACAGAGCCTGATCGCTCCGCCTGAGACAAATCTGATGGAACGGGAGCCGGTTTACAGTCCCCGTACCAGAAAGGTTCTGGAACGCGCGCGGGAGGAGGCAGCCGCATACAGGGAAGAGATGACCGGAACGGAGCATCTGCTTCTGGCAATGCTGAAAGAAACGGACTGCGTAGGTACCCGGCTTCTTTATACGATGGGTGTTCATATTCAGAAGCTCTACGCGGCAGTGCTTACGGCCATGGGTGTGGATGCCGAGAGTGCTGCAGAGGAGCTTCGTGAGAATAAGAACAGCAAAAATGGAAAGGCCAGTGCTACGCCCACACTGGATCAGTACAGCCGTGATCTTACGGCTATGGCTGCCGAAGGGCGGCTGGACCCTGTCATTGGCCGGGAACGGGAAATTAATCGCCTGATTCAGATCTTAAGCCGAAGGACTAAAAACAATCCCTGCCTTGTGGGAGAGCCCGGCGTGGGAAAAACAGCCATCGCAGAGGGGCTTGCCCAGCGTATTGTGGCAGGAACGGTGCCTGAAACGGTACAGGATAAACGCCTTGTGGTACTGGATCTTTCCGGAATGGTTGCGGGAAGTAAGTATCGCGGAGAGTTTGAGGAACGTATTCGCGGAGTGGTGGAGGAGGTTCGCCAGAACCGTGGGATCCTTCTGTTTATTGATGAGCTTCATACGATTATCGGAGCCGGAGGTGCGGAGGGAGCATTGGACGCATCCAATATTCTGAAGCCTTCTCTTTCCAGAGGGGAAATCCAGCTGATTGGCGCAACGACACTGGAGGAGTATCGAAAATATATTGAAAAAGACGCAGCTCTTGAGCGGCGTTTTCAGCCGGTAACGGTGGAAGAGCCCACAGAGGAGGAAACAATGGAGATCCTTCGCGGACTTCGGCCGTATTATGAAAAGCATCATCAGGTAGAAATTACAGACGAGGCATTGGATGCTGCGGTTAAAATGTCAGTGCGTTATATTAATGACCGTTTTCTGCCGGATAAGGCCATTGATGTGATTGATGAAGCGGCATCCAAGGTTCGGCTGGCCGGTTTTCAGCCGGATTCGGAAACGGAGCTTCTGGAAGAGGAAATCCGAAAGACACTTCAGAAAAAAGAGGCGGCCATTCATGATGCAGATCTGGATGCTGCCAGAGAGGCTCAGAACTATCAGAAAGAACTGGAAGCTGAGCTGGAAAAAAAGAAGAAACGTCTGGAAAAACGCGGAAAACGAAGAAATGCGGCAGTCACAGAGCTTTCAGTGGCGGATATTATTTCCGACTGGACAAGAATTCCTCTTCAGAAGCTGACAGAAGGGGAAACTCGCCGCCTTGCACGGCTGGAAAAGGAACTCCACAGGAGAGTCATCGGCCAGGATGAGGCTGTAAAAGCGGTTGCTCAGGCCGTCAAACGGGGAAGAGTGGGATTAAAGGATCCCGGACGTCCCATCGGTTCGTTTCTGTTTCTCGGACCCACCGGTGTGGGAAAAACAGAACTTTCCAAGGCGCTGGCGGAAACCGTATTCGGCAGTGAACAGGCAATGATCCGTGTGGACATGTCCGAATATATGGAGAAGCACAGTGTATCCAAGTTGATCGGTTCCCCGCCGGGATACGTGGGATACGAGGAGGGCGGTCAGCTCAGTGAAAAGGTCCGGAGAAATCCGTACAGTGTGATTTTGTTTGATGAAATAGAAAAAGCCCACCCGGATGTTTTCAATATCCTTCTTCAGGTATTGGATGACGGTCATATTACGGACGCGCACGGAAGAAAGGTGGACTTTAAACAGACGATTATCATCATGACTTCCAATGCGGGAGCGCAGTCCATTGTGGAGCCGAAGCGTCTTGGCTTTGTATCTTCACCGGATGAACAAAAGGATTATGAACGGATGAAATCCGGGGTTATGGAAGAAGTACGCCGAATGTTCCGGCCGGAATTTCTGAACCGTATCGACGAAATCATCGTGTTCCATTCTCTGAATAAAGAACACATCCGGAAAATCGTGACGATTCTTTTGAATACGTTGGAAAAACGCTGTGCGTCTCAGATGAATCTGACTCTGAAGGTGACGGCGGCTGTGAAAGACAGCCTTGCAGAGGCTGGTTTTGACAGCAAATATGGAGCACGTCCGCTGCGTCGTGCAATTCAGACGAAAATAGAGGATGCTCTTGCCAATGAGATCCTGGAAGGTCATGTTCACCAGGGGGATACGGTGACAGTCAGGATGACGGACAAAAAGATTACCTTTCATACAGAATCTTAAAAAGAAATAAAATCTGGATGACGGTATAGTAAATTTTCGTAAATTATTATATAATATAAGCCACAAAATGAACTTTAAAACACTTTAGAAAAGTCTAGGGAGGACACACAATCATGGCAGCAGTAAAAGAACTGATCCGTACAGAAGAAAATGGAAACATCAGCTTTGGAGATTATGAGCTTGCGCAGAAATCCAAATTGTCCGATTTCCAGTATCAGGGAGATGTATATAAAGTAAAGACCTTTAAGGAAATTACAAAACTGGAGCGAAACGGGATGTTTGTTTATGAGTCCGTACCGGGAACTGCCGTATTTGATCTGGTGCAGGACGGAAATGTGATGAGTTTTCGTGTAGAGGGACCGGAGGATGCACAGATTACCGTGGAAATGGAAGCAGACAGCGAGTATCGTGTATTTATCGATGGAATGGATACCGGCAAAGTAAAAACAAACCTTGGCGGCAAGCTTTCTTTCAGTGCAGAACTGGGGAATTCTGCAGTTGTAGAAGTGAAAATTGAAAAATGCTGAAAAATAAAAAAATTGTATATTTCTGTCAGGAGTGCGGATACGAATCGGCCAAGTGGATGGGGCAGTGCCCCGGCTGTAAGGCATGGAATACATTTGCCGAAGAGGCCGTTTCCACGGTGAAAGCCTCCAAAACAGGAGATAAAAAACAGGAGAAACGGCAGGAGCCCGTTATTCTGAAAAATATCAGTCTGTCAGAAGAAGAGAGGCAGACGACTAATATCAAAGAACTTGACAGGGTCCTTGGGGGCGGCATCGTCCCCGGGTCTCTTGTGCTTGTGGGTGGAGATCCGGGGATCGGAAAATCCACCCTTCTTTTGCAGGTGTGCCGGAATCTGTCGGATAAGGGTACTTCTGTCCTGTATATTTCGGGAGAGGAATCTCTTCGTCAGATCAAGCTTCGGGCCAATCGTATCGGAACATTTTCCGATCATCTGGAGCTTTTCTGCGAGACAAATCTGGAAGTGATTCGGGACGTCATTGAGAGAAAAAAGCCGGATACGGTGGTAATCGACTCCATACAGACAATGTTTCATGAAGACATCAGCTCTGCTCCCGGAAGTGTGTCCCAGGTAAGGGAATCCACCAATATTCTGATGCAGATCGCCAAGGGAATGGGAATTTCCATTTTTATTGTGGGACATGTGACAAAGGAGGGCAATGTAGCGGGTCCCAGAGTTCTGGAGCATATGGTGGATACGGTACTGTATTTTGAGGGAGACAGGCATGCCTCCTACCGGATTCTCCGGGCCGTGAAAAACCGTTTTGGCTCCACCAATGAAATCGGTGTTTTTGAAATGAGGAATACAGGGCTGGAAGAAGTGAAAAATCCATCGGAATTCATGCTGAATGGAAAGCCTGCCGGGGCATCGGGATCGATTGTGGCCTGTTCTATGGAGGGAACCAGACCGATTCTGGTGGAAATTCAGGCGCTTGTCTGCCAGAGCAATTTCGGCATCCCCAGGCGCACGGCTGTAGGCACGGATTTTAACAGGGTCAATCTTCTGATGGCGGTGCTGGAAAAGAAGGTTGGAATCCGTCTGGCGTCCTGTGACGCCTATGTGAATATTGCCGGCGGAATGAAAATGACAGAGCCGGCCATCGACCTTGGGATCGCGCTGGCCGTGGTGTCCAGCAGCCGCGACATCGTCATTCCCGACACGGTGCTGGCTTTTGGAGAAATTGGACTGAGCGGTGAAGTCCGTGCTGTGAGTATGGCAGGTCAGAGAGTTGCCGAGGCCAGAAAGCTGGGCTTTCAGACCGTGATCCTTCCGGAAGCATGCCGTTCTTCGATTGGAAAAACAGAAGGAATCCGCCTTGTATTTGTGAGCTGGATTCAGGATGCGATACAATACATTATGAAAGAATAAGAGGACGATACCGCCGAAGATCAGCGCAGGCTGACTGCGTTGATCTTCGGCGGTGTTATTTGAGATCCGGAAGCCTGATTGAAAACGGATTTTTTATAAAAAAATGAAAAAATGGGGTTGACAGATGCGGATGAACGTGGTAAAGTAAACGAGCTGTCGCAGAGAACTGCTTCTGAAATTAAGACAATTCAGTATGATTTCAGAAAAATAAAAAAGACTGTTGACAAATATCTGAAAAAATGATATAGTGAACAGGCTGTCGCAGGAATCGACAGAAACCACGAAAAACCACATGAGGGTTTGAAAAAAACTTCAAAAAAACTTGAAAAAAGTTGTTGACAAGTGTGGAAAGATGTGGTAAATTATAAAAGCTGTCGCAAGACAGAAACCTTGATAACTAAACAGTGAAACACATACGATTCTCGAAAATTCTTTTACATTCAAAGAACGGTTTGGGTGAACACGAAAGTGTGAACCTGCTTCGATGAGCATAAGCGAGTCGGAGATACAACCTATAGAAACAGTAAAAACGAGAGATAGCTAGTAGGTTATCTTGAGTGAATCAAACATTTTATCAGAGAGTTTGATCCTGGCTCAGGATG
>CAMBYR010000133.1 GCA_945872375.1 uncultured Blautia sp.
GACAGCCTTATTGCCATCGGCTCCTCGGCTTCTCTGATCTATGGAATTTTTGCAATTTACCGTATGAGCTATGGCCTTGGTCAGGGAGATAAGGATCTGGTGCATCTCTATCATCACGACCTTTACTTTGAATCAGCAGCAATGATACTGGCGCTGATCACCGTCGGAAAATATCTGGAGACACGTTCCAAAGGAAAAACAAGCGAAGCGATTACAAAACTTCTGGACCTTGCGCCCAAAACGGCTGTTGTAGAGCGCGACGGCAGAGAAACAGAGATTCCTGTGGAGCAGGTTCGGGCAGGTGACATTGTGGCAGTTCGTCCCGGCAGCAGCATTCCGGTTGATGGCTTTATCGTGGAAGGAACGACCAGTGTGGATGAAGCGGCAATTACGGGTGAAAGCATTCCTGTACAGAAGCAGGTCAATGACACGGTCATTGCGGCAACGATGAATAAGACAGGATTTATTCGATTTAAAGCAACCAGAGTGGGAGATGATACCACATTTTCCCAGATTATCCGTCTTGTGGAAGAGGCCAGCTCCAGCAAAGCGCCTATTGCGAAAATTGCAGATAAAATTTCCGGTATTTTTGTTCCTGTAGTAATCTCAATTGCTGTGCTGACAGCAATTGTATGGTTAGTATCCGGTGCTGCTTTTGAATTTGCTCTTTCCTGTGCCATCAGTGTGCTGGTGATTTCCTGTCCCTGTGCTTTGGGTCTTGCCACACCGGTGGCTATCATGGTTGGAACCGGAAAAGGTGCCGAAAACGGAATTCTGATCAAATCGGGAGAAGCTCTGGAGACCGCTCATCATATACAGAGTGTGATTCTTGATAAAACCGGTACGATTACGCAGGGAAAACCTGTGGTGACAAATGTAGAAACAGATCTTCCGGTAAGGGAATTTCTTGCCATTGCGGCCGGACTGGAACAGAAGAGTGAACATCCTCTGGCAGAAGCTATCCTGGAGTTTGCTGTAAAACAGAAGATCGTACCGGCAGCAGTGGAGGAGTTTTCCTCTGTTCCGGGCAAAGGGGTTCAGGGAGTCATCCAGGGACGTCATTACCTTGCAGGCAATAAACGAATGATGGAAGAAGCAGGTATTTCGCTGAAAAATGTAGAACAGAGACTGGATGTACTTGCTGATGAAGGAAAAACACCGATGCTTTTTGCAGAGGAAGGCCGTATACTGGGAATTCTTTCAGTAGCTGATGTGGTAAAGCCTACCAGCAGAGAGGCTGTGCGGGAACTGAAAGAACTGGGTATGGAAGTTGTTATGCTGACCGGAGACAACAGGCGAACAGCAGAGGCTATCCGGAAGGAACTGGATATTGATACAGTCATTGCAGAAGTTCTTCCACAGGATAAGGAACGGGAAATTGCCAGACTGCAGGAGCAGGGAAAACGTGTTGCCATGATTGGTGACGGTATCAACGATGCTCCGGCTCTTGCAAGGGCGGATGTAGGTCTTGCCATTGGTGCAGGTACGGACGTAGCGATCGAAAGTGCCGATGTGGTGCTGATGAAAAATGATCTTCTGGATGCAGTCACTGCCATCCGTCTCAGCAAGGCGGTTATCCGGAATATCAAACAGAATCTGTTCTGGGCATTTTTCTATAACTGCCTTGGAATTCCCGTGGCAGCAGGTGTCTTTTATTCTTCTCTTGGACTGAAGCTGAATCCTATGATTGGGGCGGCAGCCATGAGTATGAGCAGTATTTTTGTAGTAACCAATGCGCTGAGACTGAGACGGTTCCGTGTATCAAAAGCAGCCGTACAGGAGGAGAAAAAAACAGTACAGGAAGCAGTGCTTCAAAGCAATGAAAATGAAATAGAAGGAAAACAGGAGGTAACAAAAATGATTACAATGAAAATTAATGGAATGATGTGTCCTCACTGCCAGGCGGCTGTGAAGAAAGCTCTGGAAGCATTTGAGGGAGTACAGGCAGATGTGAATCTGGAAGAAAAAGCTGCTTATATTACAGGTTCCGATGATGTGGACGCATTAAAAAAAGCCGTGACAGATGCCGGATATGAAGTTGTCGGGATTGAATAAAGCTATCTGACATAACGGACAAAAGAGACAGAATTAATAGAGTTAGATAAAGGACTGTTTTTTGCTCATGCAGAAGGCAGTCTTTTTTAATATCATAGGAAATTACTCCGTAATGTTCCTATGATATTAAAAAGCCCTCCGGGCAGGATGCGACCAGATGCATATGGAATTGTGACTGCCTATGACAGTCCACTTTGTTCTAATGATAAAAATTGTTTATACTTTTTTTATGTTCTGTATATTGTGCATCAGGATCATGTATGATAGAATAAGTGTATTAAAACAATTAATACACTTGATACACGTCGGGTGATGCAGGGGATGCGGGCGGGTGTGAAAGGAGTGCTTATGATTATTTTAGATTATCAGGATCGGCGTCCTTTATATGAACAGATAACGGAAAAGTTCCGGATGCTGATTCTGAAAGGCGCGTTGCCGCCGGGGGAAAAGCTTCCTTCTGTCAGGCAGATGGCAATGGAGCTTTCTATCAATCCCAATACAATTCAGCGTGCCTATATGGAGCTGGAGCAGGAAGGATTGATTTATCCGGTTAAGGGCAAAGGAAATTTTGTGGCGGAGGCTTCACGAATTGTGAAAAAGCGCAGAGATGAATTTGAACTGGAGCTGTCACAGCTTGTCTGCCGCGGGAAGGACATGGGAATCACGGAGGAAGAAATTATGAAGATTGTCAGTGAAAAATATCAGGAGGTGAGCAAATGATCTGTATAAAAGAATGTACAAAAAAATATGATCAGATCTGTGCTGTGAACCAGGTTTCTCTTGAAATCGGCCAGAAAGAAGTGTTTGGACTGGTGGGAAGCAATGGTGCCGGAAAATTTTGGGACTGAGTGCCATGACAGAATATCTTCTCTGTGATGAAACATTCGACGGACTGGATCCCGTGATGCGTCAGGCAGTAAAGAGCCTGTTTGCTGCAGAGATCATGAATCGGGAGTTTACTCCGGTGATCGCACCTCATAATTTAAGGGAACTGGAAGATATCTGTGATCATGTAGGTCTTTTGCATAAAGGCGGAATTTTACTGTCCAGAGACCTGGAAGATATGAAATTTCATATACATAAAGTTCAGTGTGTCCTGACAGACAGCGAAAAGGAAAAGGAACTTGTAAAAGAACTGGATGTATTAAAAATACAGCATCAGGGTTCTCTGCTCCTGATTACCGCACGAGGTACCAGAATGGAAATTTTAAGCCGTGTTCAGTCCAAAAATCCGCTGTTTTGTGAGGTGATCCCGCTGACACTGGAGGAGATTTTTATTTGTGAAACGGAGGTTGCAGGCTATGAAATCAAAAATATATTCATCTGATCTTGTGAAGGCATCTTCAAAAGGGCAGTTCTGGATTCCTTGCTTCCTGATGATCGGATTCCTGTTTGCATTTCCGGTAGCGGAGCTCGTGATGCTTGGAAACTGGACCGGGCAGGAATATACACCCGATCAGATTGCCCTTCTTTATGAAAATTTTTGGAAGGATGGCTTTGTAGTAACGGGAATGGCGGTAACCGCAGGTGCTGCCATCATAAACGGTATCAATGGATTCTGGTATATGTACTCGTCCGGCAAAATCGATCTTTATCACAGCCTTCCCGTCAAACGTTCCGGATTATTCTGGCATCGTGTTTACACTGGATTGCTCTATGACTTGATCCCTTATATGACGATGATGTTTTTTTCCATATGTATCGGTGCCATGCGGGGATTTTTCAGCCTGAGGCTGATGGGACTGGCTTTGAAAATGCTGCTGTTTCATCTGGAAGTGTACTTCCTGCTGTATTTTGTCACTATTCTGGTCATCACAATGACAGGAAATATTCTGACAGGCATTCTGGTGATGATTGGAGTATGCTTATATGGAAAAATACTGGTCCTGCTGATGGAAGGATATCGTCATATGTTTTTTTCTACCGATTACGATATCAGAGCATGTGGAGTTCCCAAAATACTGGAGGAGTATGGTACCTCTGTCGGTTTTCTGGAAACAATGGGAAATAAATATATAGAAGGAAGCTGTATGGCTGCAATGGGAACTGTTTTCTTGCCGCTGCATTGGTGGGAATGATTGCGTGGATCAGCTATGAAAAACGTCCTGCAGAGAAAGCAGGAAAGCCGGTGATCTATGGGTGGCTGGAAGTGGTTCTTCGCTTTCTGGTGGTTGTTCCCGGCGGCCTCGGAACGGGCCTGATTTTTTATCTTCTTCCGGCTGATACCTCCGGAACGGTAATCTGGTGGATTTTCGGAATGATCTTTGGTACCGTTCTTTTCCATGGTGTGATGGAAGTGATCTATCAACTGGATTTCCGGAAATTCTTTTCCAGGAGGCTTCAGCTTATTCTGGCAGGCCTGCTTGTGGCGGTATGTGCAGTCATTTATCAGAAGGATCTGGTGGGATTTGATGCTTATCTTCCTCCAAGAGAGAAGCTGGCGGGAATCTGTCTGGAACCATGGTCGCTATATGGAGAGTATGGGGATCTGATCTGTGCAGGAGAGGATGGTTCATTTGAAAGTGTGCAGTGGGATAGTTCAGAAATGAATCTGATCGGCGAACATGGAGTGAGTGAAGCAGCATACGACGCTCTTCAGGAAATTGTAAAGACACAGACAAAGGGAGACAGTGAAAGTCTCGAATGGAAATACAGCGTTTCAGTGAAGTATCTGCTGACATCGGGAAAAGCGGTTTACCGGAATTATCTGCTTTCTGCCGGACAGATGCAAAAGGTGATTTCTGCATTGATGGAAGAGGGGACTATGAGAGAGAAGAGATATTCCTTCCTTCAGATACCGGATCAGTTCCTGAAACAGGTAAACGGCAGCTTTGCAAATGGTACCGGGAGAGTATGGGACAATGGTATACTATGGCGTTGTCTTTGTATATCCATCTTTTAAAAGAACCCTTGCAATTCTGGAAGAAACAGGATATCCTTTGACTATGGAAGAATGGGAGCCTGACAGTATCACTGTACAGTATTATAATTCGTCGGGAATGGACGAAGAGAAGATCGTTTATGACAGACCGGAGGAGATGGATGCTTTGAAACAGGCGCTTGTGCCGGGAGATATGAGCTGCGGATGTGTGGAATATGCAGCCGGTCTTGAGGTGTCGTATTCCTTTGAAAATGACTGGAATTCTTCCTGGGGACAGCTTATAGAAGAAAAGCTTCCTGATTTTGTAAGAGAAGAACGGGACAAAATGGAGTAAAGAATGGGAAAAGCGGTGAGATTGGATAAATTCCTGGCAGATGCAGGAGCAGGAACAAGAAGTGAGGTAAAGAAACTGATCCAGAAAGGCCAGGCAGAAGTGAACGGTCTGGCGGTGAAGCGGCCGGAGCAAAAGGTGGATCCTGAAAATGATGAGGTGAAGCTTCAGGGAAAAGTCATTGGCCCGGCGCCGGAATTTGTTTATTATCTTCTGCATAAGCCGGCAGGCTGTGTCAGCGCAACAGAGGATTTAAAAGAGAAAACGGTGATGGAATACGTTCCGTCGGACAGAAAGGGACTGTTCCCTGTGGGACGCCTTGACAAAGATACGGAGGGCCTTCTTTTGATCACCGATGACGGAGCACTGGCCCACGAGCTTCTTTCGCCCGGAAAGCATGTGAAAAAGACATATTTTGCCAGGGTGTCGGGAATCGTCACAAAGGACGATGTAAAAGCCATGGCAGAAGGAGTGGATATCGGGGAAGAAAAGCCTGCACTTCCTGCCGGACTGGAAATCCTCTCTGCAGAGGCAGAATCCTCCATGAGTGAAATACGGCTTACGATTTGTGAGGGAAAGTTTCATCAGGTAAAAAGGATGATGGAGGCTGTCGGAAAAAAAGTGGTGTACCTGAAGCGGATTTCCATGGGACCTCTTCAGCTTCCGGATGACCTGAAAAAAGGAGAATGCCGTCCTTTGACGGAGGAAGAGCTGGAAAGCCTGAAAAACCTGAAAAATCTGTCAAAAACCACGGAAAAACAATGATTTTTTTGAAAAACCCTCTTTACACAGAGGGTTTTTCCATGCTATAATTCAGAAGTTGCAGGCTGGTATGATATATACCGGCAAATAAACACGTACAGTGATTCTGAATGGAGGGTGCCTGCATGGCAGGTTCGGACAGAAGTTGAACTGTATGGAAGAATATAACCAAAAAAGGAGAAAAAATCATGAGCGTTATTTCAATGAAACAGCTTTTGGAAGCAGGTGTTCATTTCGGACATCAGACAAGAAGATGGAACCCTAAAATGGCTCCGTACATCTACACAGA
>CAMBYR010000134.1 GCA_945872375.1 uncultured Blautia sp.
CTGCATACTCTTCATCCTCCGTCAGACGGTAACGGAAAATCATATTTAACGCACCATGCAGCGCCGGTGATTTCATATGAAGCAGCAAAGCTTCACTGACCACTCCGTGAGGACCCAGACCAAGCGGATAATAAAGTCCCTGATGATTCAGCAGACGGTGTGACATTTCTGCGGAAATATCCATCATCTTCAGATATGGACTATCGTGGGGATCGGACTGATGAAAATGGCCGGATACCATCAGATTCAAATACGGGGACTGATGATTGTAATTAATCTTATAATTTCCATTCCATGCCGGACGGTCAAAGGTGCTGATTCCAAGAATATTCGGAGGGTACTCCGGATCCCGGGATAAACTTGCCAGCATGTACTTGGAAAGATAATATCTCTGTTCAATAACCGGATCATCCAGAGAAATCTCTGAAACAGACCAGAACTTTTTCCACCAGGACAGATGCTGATTCCGCAGCTTTTCCACCTCTTCCACTGTCATCCACCGTGCTCTGGAAACTGCATATTCGTAGGGTCTGGAATATTTAGCCCAGGAACGCACAGGCAATACAAATGTTGCTTTTTCTCCTGCACACAGTTTTTTTGACGCAGTCCTGCATGTCATATCCCTGTCTTTCGGTTTTTCAATAAAACAGCCTGCAAATCCTGCCTTTGTAGGCATATCTACATGATCGCTGAACTGTCTGAAGCCGCTGACTATGTTTCCTTTGATCTGCTTCAGCTGCAAAGGCTTCCCGCTGACCATACCCACAAACATGCCATTCTGTATCTCATCTGATTCACCGCTTCCCCAGATATCTGCTGCCCGGTCACAGCCCTTGCCCGTTTCATCCGGAAAATAAAAATCATATTCCAGATTCAGTTCCATTTCCGGAACAAATTCTGCCACCAGCACATTTTCTGTAGCCGCAATCCAGCTTTTCAGTATGCATTTCTTTCCATTGGAAGCCGTAAGAACCGTTGTTGTTGTTGCAGTCAGAAAATCCTGTTCCGTGTACCAGTCTGCATTTTCCAGTTCAGGAATATCAAACACCATACGTCCTACAGGCCGCGGGCTTCCGGCCCCCATGGCGGGATCGCATTTGGCAGAAGCATTATCGTGAAAAAACTCCCAGCTTGCCGCGCTTTCCATCTGCCAGAAATCGTTTGTGGTAATCCAGAATTGCGGATAACGGGCATCCCCCGCCAAGGCAGCCAGCATATCTCCATTCCCGAGAATCGGTGCATCTATTTTCGTTCCGGCATCCTGCCATACCTTCCATCTTCCGCCTCCCGATACATCCACATTACCCTCCGGAACTGCCACAGGAGGTTTCTCAAAAATTGTTTTATTTCTCTGTACTATCACTTTTCTCTCCTTTCGTAAAACGGACATGACTGCTGTCCGGAACTTTTATGATAAATAACTCAATGTCCTTTTTTCATACATCTATTATACCTTATACAACCGCTCTGGTAAACGTTTGTTCTGTGTTTTATGTTAAATTTTCCAACCTCCCAAAGAGCATCATCATCATAGTTCTCCATCTTTACTGCCGTCGCGATAATGTGATAAACTCTATTATTATAAGGGAAGGGGAAAAATCTATGAATGATAAAACAAGATACGAAATCCTCAGACAAAGAGAAATGATGAAAGCGTATACTGCAGCAGATGTCGGAACTGAGCCTACAGATCAGCAGCAGAAGCTTCCGGCTCCAGCACCGGTAAAGAGTGGTAAAGGCGGAATGAAAATCCCGCTGCCCCTTGATTTTGAAAATATTGTTCAGGATAAAAATCTGTTTGCTCTTCTGGCAGAACGTGAAAGCTGCCGCGTTTACAGAGAAGAAGAGATCTCTTTAAAAGAACTGTCGTTTCTCCTGTGGGCGACTCAGGGAATCCGTCATTTTGCAGGCAAAATGAAACAGGTTACATTTCGAAATGTTCCTTCCGCAGGATCCAGACATCCCTTTGAGACCTATCTGTTTATTAACAAAACAGAAGGCCTCACACCGGGTATATATCATTATATTCCGACAGATCATACTCTGGAATTATGGGAAGATTATCCTGATTACGAAGAAGAGCTGACCGATGCTTTATGTGGGCAGGAATTTGCCGGAGCTGCTCCTGTCACTTTTGTCTGGAGTGTAATTCCCTATCGCTCAGAATGGAGATATGGAAGAAAATCGCATAAATACATGTTGATCGATGCAGGACATGTCTGCGAGAACCTGTATCTTGCCTGTGAATCCATCGGCTGCGGAACCTGTGCGATCGGAGCCTATGACCAGGACAAGCTGGACGAACTGCTGGGTTTTATTACAGGTCCATCCGCCGAAACAGATAATGAGTTTGCGGTTTATGCTGCATCAGTGGGAAAGAAGCGTGAGCCATCACCAAAATGATAGGTTAGCCCAAAGGAGCGGCTCCCGTATGGGTAAAACAAAGGACACCATTACAATGATGCCCTTTGAATTACCTGTGAACAAGTAACGAATTACTCATTATTTATCAGATCATCTGTCCAGATTTGCTGCAATGGTCTTTACAACCTTATCTATATTAATAGGCTTTGACAAATGCCCGTTCATTCCGGCATCCAGAGATGCCTGAACATCCTCGGCAAAGGCATTTGCCGTCATGGCAATAATAGGGATTGTATCGGCATCCGGCCGATTTTGCAAACTGCGGATGGCTTTTGTTGCTTCATATCCATTCATCTTCGGCATCATGACATCCATAAGAATTAAATCAAATGTGCCTTGCGGATTTTCGGCAAACAATCTTACTGCTTCATCGCCATCGGCAGCTCTGGTAATCCGGATTCCCAGTTCTTCCAGCTGAACAATGGAGATCTCTGCGTTCAGGTCATTGTCTTCAGCCAAAAGGACCTTCAAACCTGTCAGATCTATATTGCCAACAGAATAATCCCTTTTCTTCACCTCACAGGCATCTGTGATCTCCATAGGCAATTCGACTGTAAAGGTCGAGCCAATGCCTTTCCTGCTCTCCACAGAAATCGTTCCGCCCATCAGATCAACATACTGCTTTGTGATGGCCATTCCCAGACCGGTACCCTGATACTGCGTCCGGGCACCGTGCTCTTCCTGTGAAAACTCGTCAAAAATATGGTCAACAAATTCTTCAGACATACCAATACCCGTATCGGCTATCCGGTAACGTACATTCATGTGACGTTCATCTTTTCCGGGATTGTAGCTGGCCGTATAGGTAATGGTACCTCCATCATGGGTAAACTTCACTGCATTTCCCAGAATGTTTACCAGCACCTCCCTGACACGTACTGCATCGGCCTGCACATACCGCGTTTGCGGTTCTGCAAGTTGCGTTTTGAAGGTGATATTACGATTGGACAGGTAGCCATACATTATGGTAAGCACCGAATCCGAGACTTCAGCAATATCCACAGGTGTTGGTGTATATTTGATCTTTCCGCTCTCAATACGGCTGAGATCCAGCACATCATTGATAAGAGCAAGCAAATGCTCAGAGCTCTCACTGATTTTATCCAGGCAGCTCCTGATTTCAGGAGGCGGACTATGCTTCATCGCAATATTGGTAAAACCGATAATAGCATTCATAGGTGTTCGAATGTCGTGAGACATATTATTCAGGAAAGTGCTTTTTGCTGCATTGGCTGACTCTGCTACCAAACGCAGCTGATTCAGTTCCCTGTTCGTCTCCTGTTCCATCTTCACCATCTGGCTGCTGCGCTGCACTCTGATAAAACTGATGACCGCCAGCAGCATCAGCAGCGCTATAGCTAAAATAAAGATCGTCCCCGTCCGAATGGTAGAGTCCATCATATTCATGGTACTGACTGCCACAGAGTCCGCAGGAATCAGAAGCATCAGAATCATGTTGTAGTTACCCAGCGCAGTAAGACAATAGTAATACTCCGTCTGGTTCAGCAGGATATTCGCAGTGGCAATACCATCCCTGTCCAGCTGCTCCCTGACCGTGTCAAAGTTCTGATCCTGAACATACTCCAATTCTCCCAGTGCCTTGAAAACATTCCGGGCACTGATCACATCGTCATCATCTGCATCATAATAGGCCAGTGTTCCGTTGTTTTTGATGAAATAGGTTGCTGCACTGCCGCCGTAGGTCGTGGTGGTATAATACTGTTTCACGGTTTGGATATCCTTCAGAAGCACAACGTGAGTAAAGCGGACCTGATCCTCTCCCATTGTGATGGGGGAATCCAATTCCTGCGAAAACACCAGAAAACAGCCATCAATACTGTCGGTTTCAGAAACAAAGGTATGCTGTTTTTCCCCATCTATCAAATGGCTGACATCATTCCAGATACCCACAGCACCATCACGGAGATAAGCTGTGCCCTGCGCATCCAGAAGCATCACCCGGCTTCCATACATATCCATGCAGAATATCTTTTCCAAACGGGCGATATTGTCACACAATTCCTGTCCGTTTTCAAAATGCTCTCCCTGCACTGCATTATTCAGTCCTGCCACCAGATTCCAATGGGTCTGAAGGCCGCTGTCCAGATTC
This sequence comes from uncultured Blautia sp., assembly GCA_945872375.1. Taxonomy (GTDB): domain Bacteria; phylum Bacillota; class Clostridia; order Lachnospirales; family Lachnospiraceae; genus Blautia_A. The sequence continues at coordinate 4,535 of CAMBYR010000134.1, forward strand.
GCCTGAATCTGAGTGACCATTTCCTCCAACTGATTGGAACGTTCCTCAACAGTCAGCTTCATCAGGGAATTACGCATGACAAATATGCCCAGTACCAGGAAAACAACCAGGATCATCGCAAACGCAACGGGCAAAAGATATTTTGTTGATCGTTTTTTCTCCTGCATTCTGATATCCACCTCATCATATTTCTTTTGTACGCTGCGCATTAGCGATCAGACTCCTCTTTACCGCAGGATGATGTAATCTGTAGGCTCTTCCAGCTGTTCTCCCTGTTCCACCAGACGCTGCGTCAGATATTCCTCTGCTCTGGGGCCGGTCGAATCAACTTCCGAAATTCCCATATGCTCCATGACACCGGACATATACCAGTCACGTTCGCCGTAGATCAGGAAAGAATATGTTGCACTGCGATCCAGTTCTTCGCCTTCTATAGTCAGGGCGTTAAGGGTATATCCGCTGTCGGTTTTTGTAATGTCCATCTCGAATCCGCTGGATACATACAACGTACTGTCATTGCAGACTGCACCACGGTTGCCCGTCATCGCAAGAGTTATCTCCACAAGCTCATAAATCTGATCCCCGGTCAGTTCCATAAGGCCGGGCCAGCCACCGTCATTATTTGCCAAATAAGCCAGATCCTTCTGGGAGTAGTCTCCGCTGTAGATGTCGCTGGCTACATAACAGGACTGCATAAACACCAGATCCACACCGGACATCTCCCGAATGGTATTTGCAACGGCAGAGGCCGCCTGATTGCCATGCTCCGGAGTGAAATCATTGGAGTAAGCGGTGTCAATATGAGCAACGATCTCCATGCCGGGTTCTTCTCCTGCCAGCTCTTCATTGAATGCGGCCAGTGCTTCCTCCGGAGTACTGATCTCATCATTCAGGATCATCTGCACGACATCTTTGGAAATACGGAACATCTCATTGGATGCCAGACGGATGTACAGCTTATTCTGCTCAACATAGGGCTTCAGGTTATCCATCTCCGGCATCAGTTCCAGTGTAACATCCTTCTTGTATGGAACCATGTTCTTGCCGTAGGAAATATGATCCTGCCCCTGCTGATTGACCATGGCGGTCATGATGTCCAGAATCAGCTTTTCACGCTCAGGGTCATCCATACCATTGTTGGAAGCCGCAATCTGGAAGGTTGGATAGGTCAGATACCAGTTGTCCTGCTCTGTCTGACCGAAATAGGGCATCAGCAGAACCTCGTCCTGACCACGGCCGGGGAAGGAGATGACATCCGCACCGGTACCGCGGAACATGGCCGCCTTGCCTTCGCTGAACATTTCCTTTGGCGTTCTGTTGGGATAAGTCGCATCCTCTGCACCCAGACCGACCTTCTCCTTGAAATCAAAAAAGTTTTCGAAAACAGGCAGCCATACTTCTTCCGAAAGTTCCCGGGTCGCACCGCTTTCATACTGCTGGCGCCATCTGCGTCCCTCCATGCTCTGAAGCATGGGGATTGCAGCTCCCTGCAGAACCTCCATGCAGGTGTAATCCGCAGAAAAGTCTGACACATAGCTCCGAATACCTGCCTCCTCGAAAGCCTCGCATGCAGCAATAAAGCTGTCATAATCTGTAGGAATGGGTACATTGTACTCGTCAAACAGGGTCTTATTAATGATGAAACCGTCCACCTCCGCACAGGTAGGAAGCCAGTTTACCGATCCGTCATCATAGGTATAGCTGTCCAGATA
>CAMBYR010000135.1 GCA_945872375.1 uncultured Blautia sp.
AAGCGCGGGGATTCCCATCGTTCTAGTCAGGATTGCTGTATGAGAGTTGGAAGATCCATGTTTTGTCACAAATGCCAAAAGCTTCCTTTTATCCATCTGAACAGTCTCACTGGGGGAAAGATCGTCTGCCGCAATGATGACAGGATCGTCTCCCGGAATATTATTTCCCCTGTTTCCGGACAGAATGGAAAGCACCCGTTCCGTAATGTCCCGGATATCGGCTGAACGTGCTTTAAAATAATCATCTTCCATATTTGCAAACATTTCCGCAAAATTGTCACCGGTGGAAGCCACCGCATATTCCGCATTCACCTTCTGCATGGATATGATATGATTCACCGATTCATTATAATCATCATCCTCCAGCATCATCCTGTGCACATGGAAAATCTCTGCATTTGCTTCTCCAACCTCCACCAGAGCCTTATCATAAAGTTCCTCAAGTTCTGTCATTGCCTGATCTCTGGCCTTTTCGTATCTTCTGATCTCCTGGTCCGAATCCTGCACTTTTATTCTGGAAACCCTGTTTTCCTTTTTTGCAAAAAATTGAATTTTTCCAATGGCAATTCCGCCGAAAATCTTTTTCCCGACTTTTTTCTCCACAGGTATTCCTCCTATTACAGATGATTTTTAAAAAAGATTTCCAGATTTTCTGCTGCTGTTTCTTCGTCCTCACCTTCCACAGTTACAGTTACGGTGTCTCCCTTTTTCACTCCAAGTCCCATCAGAGCCATCAGTTTTCCGGCTTCGGCACTTTTCCCTTCTTTTTCAATTCTGACAACAGAACCATATTTTTTTGCTTCTTTAACCAGAAGTCCGGCTGGTCTTGCATGAATTCCAACTTCATCCGTAATCGTATACGTAAATGATTTCATTTCACTATCCTCCTGAATAATCATCTATGATCAGTAAATCATCATCTCTATTATGCGCAGTTCCTGTTTATTTTAATACAAGGATATCCTGTCCCGGATCCACATTGCCTTCGGAAACAGTTTCCATTTCTTTAAAATCATCTGTATTGCAGACAATCATAGGCGTGGTACAGAGATATCCTTCCGCCCGAATGGCGTCCGGATCAAAGTTTGCCAGAAGTTCCCCTTTTTTCACACGCTGTTCAGGCAAAACAAGGGTCTCAAAATATTTTCCTCCGAGCTTCACCGTATCGATTCCAATGTGAAGCAAAAGCTCTGCCCCATCATCGGCAGTCATTCCTATTGCGTGTTTTGTGTCAAAAATGGTTTCGATCACACCATCTGCAGGTGCATACAGGCTTCCCTCTGACGGTTCAATGGCAATTCCTTTTCCAAGAGCCTCTGATGCAAACGCATCATCCTTCACTTCTTTTAACGGAATCACCCTTCCCTTCATATACGCACCAAGTGTCAGGCTTTTTTCATTCATTTCACCAGCCTGCACCTGCCCGACATATTCCTCCAGATTCGATTTCACTATGGTTACGGAAGGTCCGTAGATCACCTGTACACCGGAGCCTTTGACCACCACACCTGATGCTCCGGATGCTTTCAGAAGGGCTTCATCCACTTTTTGACTGTCCGCCAGAGTAAGACGAAGTCTTGTGGCACAGCAGTCAATATCAATCAGATTTTCAATGCCCCCGATCCCCTTTAAAATAGCAGCAGACCTTTCATCGGATTTTGCGCCTGAAGATTGTCCGCCGGCCATTCCCACTCCTGTTTTCTTTCGGTATTCCTCTTTTGAAATCAGATGGGCACTCTCACCTTCCGCCTCCCGTCCAGGCGTTTTTAAATCCCATCTCAGAATAAAGAAACGGAATAGAACAAAATACAGAAGAAAATAGACGATCAGGACAGGGATCAGCATGATCCAGTTGGATTTTGACTGTCCGGGAAGAATCCCATACAGAACCAGATCGATCAGACCATCTGAAAATGTGGTACCCACGCAGATCTTCAATATATGGCAGGTCATGAAGGACAGTCCTGCAAGAACAACGTGTACCGCAAAAAGTGACGGTGCCAGAAACAGGAAAGTAAATTCTATGGGTTCTGTAATCCCCGTCAGAAACGAGGTCAGTCCCACAGAAAATAATAACGAGCCCACCTCCTTTTTCTTTTCCGACTTTGACGTCACGTACATGGCCAGGGCAGCTCCGGGAAGGCCTCCCATCATAAACGGGTATTTTCCTGTCAGGAAGCGGCAGGCATCAACGGAAAATCGGACTGTATCAGGAGAAGCCAGTTCTGCAAAGAAAATATTCTGTGCCCCCATCACTGTCACACCATCGATCAGTGCCGTTCCGCCCACGCCTGTCTGCCAGAAGGGCATATAAAAAATATGGTGCAGGCCAAACGGGATCAGCGCTCTTTCCAGACACCCATAAATGAATGTTCCTGCATACCCGGACGCCTGTACGAGGGAACCGAGCGAATAAATCCCATTCTGAATGACAGGCCAGATCACATAAAGAACAGCTCCTGTAAGGATGGCACATGCCATACTTAAAATGGGAACAAACCGCGTGCCGGCAAAAAAGGACAGTGCCGACGGAAGCTGAAGTTTATAAAATCGATTGCAGAGCACAGCCGCCAGAAGTCCGGCTATAATACCGCCAAACACGCCCATCTGCAGTGTTTTCATTCCCAGAATCTCTGCAATGGCACCTTCTTTTACCGTTTCAGATACGACACCATCCACGATCGAACCGTTCAGAACCAGCAGGGAATGAATGGTCATCAGCATCACAATGTAAAAAATTCCTGCAGACATGACAGCCACACCTTTTTCACGTTTGCTCATGCCAAGCGCAATCGCCAGCGCAAAGATCAAAGGCAGATTCCCGAAAATTGCATTTCCCGTATCTGCAAAGATTCTCATAAGCCCGAAGAGCACCGTTCCGGGATGAAGAATTCCGGATAATCCGTATGCTTCGATGGTGGTGGCATTGGTAAAGGAACTTCCAACCCCCAGTAAAAGTCCTGCAAAAGGAAGTACTGCGATCGGCAAGAATAAGGATTTTCCAATCTGCTGTGCAGCAGCAAAAAACTGTCCGCTTTTCTTCTCTTTCATTGTTTCGCTCCTTTCAGACGGAATCAAATTTCTTCTTTTTATACTTCCTAAAACAATAAAGAATTATCCAACAATTCCGAACTTTTCTTTCTGCAGATCTGTTTATTGACCATCCAATTTTGCTGTGATATAGTTTGAAATAGATAATGAACAACGAGGGGATGAGGAATTGAAAAAAAGAAAATATGAAATTGACATGTGCAGCGGATCCATTATGGATAAGCTGATTTCTTTTGCGCTGCCGCTGATGATTTCCAGCATTCTGCAGCTTATGTTCAATGCCGTGGATATTATTGTAGTGGGACGTTTCAGCGGAAGCCAGGCTCTTGCTGCCGTGGGCTCCACAACAGCACTGATTAATGTATTTACCAATCTGTTTATCGGAATTTCTCTGGGCACGAATGTGCTCGCTGCCCGTTTTTTTGCCGCGGGAAAGGCAAAGGAAATGTCGGAAACCGTACATACCTCTGTTTTGCTTGCCATCATCAGCGGAGTGATCATGGCATGTGCCGGTGTTCTTTTTTCAAAAACAGCACTGACATTCATGGGGACCCCTTCTGACGTAATCGGTCAGTCGTCTCTTTATATGAGAATCTATTTTCTGGGTATGCCCTTTTTTATGCTTTATAATTATGGCGCAGCCATTCTTCGTGCCATCGGAGATACCAAACGGCCCTTGATCTTCCTGATCTTTTCCGGTCTGATCAACGCGGGTATGAACATGATCCTTGTCATTCTTTTTCACCTTGGAGTAGCAGGTGTTGCCATCGCAACCATCTTTTCCCAGATGATCTCCTGTGTTCTGGTTCTCCGGTGTCTCTGGATGGCAGAGGGAAGCTATCAGCTCCGCTTTTCCAGACTGGCGATCAGAAAATATTATCTGAAACAGATTTTTCAGGTGGGAATCCCTGCAGGCATTCAGAGTACCGTCATTAATTTTTCCAATGTCCTGCTTCAGTCCTCTGTGAATTCCTTTGGATCGGTTGCCATGGCAGGCTATACGGCCGCAAACAATATCTTCGGCTTTTTATATGCCGCCGTCAATTCTGTCACACAGGCATGTATGAGTTTTACCAGCCAGAATTACGGAGCCGGAAAATACAAACGAATGGACCGTGTTCTGATTAACTGCATCATCCTGACTGTCAGCGTCTCTCTGGTACTTGGGGGAGGTGCCTTCCTGTTCGGTTCTGAAATCCTGAAAATATATACCGAAAATGAAGAGGTTATCCAGTGCGGCGTGGAAATTCTTTCCTATACAACAGTCACCTATTTTCTATGTGGTCTGATGGATCTGTTCCCGGGCCCCATGCGGGGAGTGGGCTATTCCGCCGTGCCCATGCTTCTCTCGGTGATCGGAACGGTAGGCAGCAGGGTTCTCTGGATCTTCTGTATTTTTCCGCACCACAGAACACTTTCGTTTTTGTTTCTTTCCTATCCGCTTTCCTGGATATTTACGATCATTCTTCAGGTGATCTGCTTTTATTTTGTCAGAAAAAGAGTATATGGAAAACGGGTTCCCGCCATATAAAAAGGAGGCAGATCAGATCTGTCCCCTTTTTTCTTCTCTTTATTTTGCCCATCCATAAGAGCAGTTCACGGCTTTTTCCCAGCCTCTGATACGCCTCTGCCGCTCCTCTTCGAAAATATCCGGTTCAAAAATCCGGTCAATTTCCCAGTTCTTCCGAATCTCTTCCATATCTGACCAGTATCCTGCAGCCAGGCCTGCAAGATAAGCGGCCCCCATGGCAGTGGTCTCCACGCAGTGAGGCCTGTGAACCGGTACATTGCTGATGTCCGACTGTATCTGCATCAGAAGGTTGTTGGCACTGGCTCCTCCATCTACCTTCAATGCGCTTAAATTCATTCCGGAATCTTCCTTCATCACCTGAAGCACATCATTCATCTGGTAGCAGATCGCATCCAGTGTTGCGCGGATGATATGGTATTTGTTTACTCCGCGGGTCAGTCCGGTAATTGTTCCTCTTGCATACTGATCCCAGTGGGGTGCTCCGAGCCCCGTAAAGGCAGGTACCACATAGCATCCTCCGGAATCCTTTACTTTCATTGCCATGTATTCAGAATCCATCGCCGAATCAATCATACGCATTTCATCACGAAGCCACTGGATGGCTGCTCCCGCCACAAATACAGAGCCTTCCAGAGCATAATTCACTTTTCCATTCAGTCCCCAGGCAATGGTGGTTACCAGGCCGTTTTTTGACGAAACCGGTGTTTCCCCTGTATTCATCAGCAGAAAACCACCCGTTCCATATGTACATTTTGCTGCGCCGGCCTCAAAGCATGCCTGGCCGAAAAGCGCTGCCTGCTGATCTCCGGCTGCTCCCCCGATCAGGATCGGTCCTCCAAAAAACTGGGGATCACATTCTCCGTAAATACAGCTCGAGGGTTTTACCTCCGGCAGCATACTCCCGGGAATGTTCAGCTCCTGAAGAATTTCGCGGTCCCACTGAAGGGTATGGATATTAAACAGCATGGTACGGGAAGCGTTGGAATAATCTGTCACATGCACCCTGCCTCTTGTCAGTTTCCAGATCAGCCACGTTTCTACTGTTCCAAACAGAAGCTCTCCCTGCTCTGCAAGTTCTCTGGCCCCTTCCACATGATCCAGGATCCATTTGATTTTTGTTGCTGAAAAATAGGCATCTATGACCAGGCCGGTTTTCTTACGGAAGGTTTCCGTCAGCCCCTTATCCTTCAGCGAATCACAATATTCGGAAGTACGGCGGCACTGCCATACAATGGCACGATAAACCGGAACGCCTGTCTTTTTATTCCATACAATCGCTGTCTCCCTCTGATTGGTAATTCCAATGGCAGCTATATCAGAAGCTGATGCATGAATATTTTCCATGGCCTTCTGCGCCACCTCAAGCTGTGTAGACCAGATTTCCTCCGGATCATGCTCCACCCATCCCGGCTTCGGAAAATGCTGGGTAAACTCTTTTTGGGCAACGCTGCACATTTCTCCCTTTTCATTAAATAAAATACACCTGTTGCTGGTGGTCCCTGCATCCAGTGCCATGATATATTTTGCCATTCTTCTGCCTCCTTTTTACCTCTGCTTGCCCAGGAATAAACCTGTTG
>CAMBYR010000136.1 GCA_945872375.1 uncultured Blautia sp.
CCCGGAAGTAAGATGCCTTCCCTGCGCAAATGTGCCAAAGAACTGAAGCTCAGCCGCACAACGATCGAAAATGCCTATCTGCAGCTGGCTGCAGACGGCTTCATTATCGCAAAAGCCCAAAGCGGTTATTATGTCACGGAAGCCGCAGCAGGATTTCATTCCGACATTCCCCAAAGGCAGGACATTCCTGCAGGTTTTCGCTACAACTTTGCCCTCGCGGGTGCAGACCGTGAGAGCTTTCGATTTGATCTCTGGCGCCGCTATATCAAAAGCGCCCTTCGCCAGGATGAACGTCTTCTGTCCTACGGAGAGCCTCAGGGCGAAGCCGATTTCCGCCAGACGCTTGCCGACTATATCCGTCAGCACCGCAACATCATCTGTTCCCCGGACGATATTGTGGTAGGTGCCAGTGTGCAGAGCCTTCTCCATATCCTCTGTCCTCTTCTGGAAGAAAAAGAAACGGTTTCTTTTCCCACCTCCACCTTTCTTCAGGGCAGCACGGTTTTTGCGGATTACGGATTTCAGGTACGCTACCGGAACAAAGACAGCGATGTCATTTATGTATCCCCTGCCCATATGACAAAATGGGGCGAGATCATGCCTGTGTCCCGGAGGATGGAGCTGATCCGCCATGCGGCAGAGCATGGGAGCCTGATCATCGAAGACGACATCGAGAACGAATTTGTCTATCTTCAGAAGCCGACCCCATCCCTTTTCAGTCTTGCAGGCGGAAAACATGTGGTCTATATCAGTTCTTTTTCCAGGCTCCTGCTTCCTTCCATCCGAATCAGCTTCATGGTTCTTCCCGAACCCCTGAAGAGCGCTTATCTGAAAAAGGCACACTGTTATAATCAGACTGCCTCCAAAACGGAACAGATCGCCCTCTGCCAGTTTATCCGTGACGGACATCTGGCAGCCCAGACAAGAAAATTAAAACGGCTGTATTCCCATAAGCTTCGTCATCTCCTGGAAGCCCTTCAGCAGGTATTCGGCGAAAACTGCCGCATCCGTATCGGGGCCGCAGGAACCAGTGTTGCCGTAACTCTGCCCCGTATTTCCGACGGTCCTGCTTTTCTGGAAAAAGCAAGGGCACATGGGCTGAATTTTCAGCTTCTCTCGGAAAAATCCGGACAGGTTTCCATTATTCTTTCCTGTTCCGCCATGAAAACGGAGGATTTTCTTCCTGCATGCCAGCTGCTTGCCAGTCTGTGCAGTTCCTGAAAAATCCTCCCAAAGATCAGTCGCGCTTGTTGTCAATCATATAAAGCAGTGCATTGCAGATACATGCTGCGATGTTGCTGCCGCCTTTTCTGCCCCTTGCCACAATGTAGGGGGCGTTTGTTTCCATGATCAGTTCCTTGGACTGTACCACATTCACAAAGCCGACAGGTACGCCGATGATCAGTTCCGGAGACAGCTTTCCTTCCTCGATCAGTTCATACAGACGAACAAGTGCCGTCGGTGCATTTCCAATGGCAAAAATCAGTTTTTTATCGAGGGACGCCGCCTTATCCATACTTGCCACAGCCCGTGTGGTACCATTTCTTTTAGCCGCTTCGGCCACATCCTCATCGGACATAAAGCAGTAGACTTCCCCTCCGTAACGGGCAAGGGCACGTTTGTTGATTCCGGACTTTGCCATCTGGGTATCCGTCACAATGCACGCTCCCTGGCGGATGGCGTCCATAGCCTTCTCAATTACATTTTCTGAAAAGCAGAGATTTTTCGCATAATCAAAATCAGCACTGGTATGAATACAGCGTTTCACCACAGGCTCTGTTCCCGGAATCAGAGGTGTATCTCCCAGTTCCTCAGTAATAATGGAAAAACTTCTTGTTTCAATGTCCATAGGTTTTACATTTTCCAGTTCTATTTTCATGTCAGATACCTTCCTCTAAAATCTGATATATTTTTTTCATGTCCAGATGTTTGCGAAGCTCTGCTGCCAGAATATCATACTGTGTTTCCTTAAATGCAGCAAAATCCACGCCGGTCATATCCGTCACATCGATTCCTTTTTTTCTTCCAATCAAACGGATCAGCGCTTCCGCTGCCTCTTCACAGTCAAACACACCGTGGACATAGGTCCCGTATACATTGCCGCTGCAGGCACCGTCCTGCTTTTCTGTTCCGGAAACACCATCCCGGATCGTGGTAAAGGGCAACGCGCCTTCTTTTAATGTGGTTTCTCCCATGTGGATCTCATATCCCCGGAGCTTTACCCCGCAAAGAGGCTCTGCCTCTTCGTCCTTTGGCAAAAACTGCCCTGTCACCTGTGTTCTTGTTTTGGAGCCTGCAAACACAGTATCTATGGGAAGCAGTCCCATACCCTTCATGGAACCGCCTTCTTCCACACCCATGGGGTCGCTCAGGGTATCTCCCAGCATCTGGAAGCCTCCGCAGATACCAAACACGGTGGTGCCTGCTGCCGCAGCCTTCAAAATCAGCGCCTCCATTCCATTTTCCCGCATCCACTTCAGATCATTCATGGTATTTTTGGTTCCCGGCAGCATGATCAGATCCGGATTTCCCAGTTCCGAAGGGCGGCGCACATAACGAACCGATACCCCCGGAATACTTTCCAGAGGATTAAAGTCTGTAAAATTGGAAATCCGGGGCAGGCGGATGACTGCGATATCAATCTGGCCGACCTCCTGGTTCCGGTCAAAACGCTCTGTCAGGCTGTCCTCATCCTCCACCTGAATATTCAGATAGGGTGTTACTCCCACCACGGGGATACCGCATCGCTCTTCCAGAGGTGCAATGCCGGGATCCAGAATGGTTTTATCACCCCGGAATTTATTGATGATCAGACCTTTGACCATGGATTTTTCCTCTTCCTCCAGAAGCTCCACGGTACCGATCAGCTGGGCAAACACACCGCCCCGGTCAATATCTCCCACCAGGAGCACCGGTGCTTTTGCCATTTTCGCCATTCCCATATTCACGATATCTTCCTGCTTCAGGTTGATCTCGGCCGGGCTTCCGGCTCCTTCGATCACGATGATGTCATACGCATCGGAAAGCTTTTGAAAAGCATCCATCACATCCGGAATCAGATTCTTTTTATAAGCAAAATAGTCTCTTGCACTCATGGTTCCCCGGACTTCTCCGTTGACGATCACCTGACTTCCCACATCATTGGTCGGCTTTAAAAGAATGGGATTCATCAGAACAGACGGCGCGATCCCTGCTGCCTCCGCCTGCATGACCTGAGCCCTGCCCATTTCCAGTCCTTCCTCTGTAATAAAGGAATTCAGAGCCATATTCTGAGATTTAAAGGGTGCCGTGCGGTATCCATCCTGATGAAAAATACGGCACAGTCCTGCCGCCACCAGGCTTTTTCCCACGTTGGACATGGTACCCTGTACCATAATTGCTTTTGCCATGGGATCACTCCTCCTTTTTCCGTTCTTTCAGGATTTTTTCAAATACCTGTACCAGTTTTTGATTTTCTTTTGGAAGCTTCACCGCAATACGGTAATATCCTTCAGAAAGTCCCGGATAATTCCCGCAGTTCCGGATCAGAATTCCCTCCTTCACACAATCCTCAAAAAAATGTTCCGGCCCCCGAAAAAACACATAATTTGCCTGAGAAGGATACACCCTAAGCCCAAGGTCTTTCAGAGATCTCTGCAGATATTCTGCTTCCTGAAATACAAGGGTGCGGCCTCTTTCCACATAAGCCTCTTCCCTTAAAGCGGCAAGCCCCGCCTCCTGGGCAATTGTGGAAATATTCCAGGGCTGGGTGACCTCTTCCATTCCTTCCAGAAGTGCCTGATTTCCGGTAAGTCCGTAGCCCAGGCGGATTCCCGCCATGGCATAGCGCTTGGTAAATGCCTTCAGCAAAAATAGGTTTTCATATTCTTCCAGATACATTTTCAGTGTATAATCTCCCGGCTCTCTCACAAAATCCAGGAAACACTCGTCCACCACCAGGAGGATTTCCAGCTCCCGGCAGCGGTTCAGAATCTTCAGAAGCTCCTCACGTTCTGTGAGAACTCCTGTGGGATTGTTGGGATTGCAGAGAAACACCATATCAAGCTCCCGGTGCAGGCTCTGTACAAAATCAGGCTGCACATAAAAGTCCAGGGCCTCTTTCAGCTCATAATATTCCACCTCACAGCCCACGCTTCGAAGCGCCTGTTCATACTCGGCAAAGGTCGGTGCCAATACCATGGCCCGCTTTGGCTTTTTAGCCCTGCACACAGAGAAGATCAGCTCCGCCGCTCCATTTCCGCAGATCACATACCGGGTCGGAACACCCTCATAAGTACCGATCGCCTGTCTGAGAGGACCATAGCCCACCCTGGGATATTCCGAAATATGACGGAGACTTTCCGCCACTGCCTGAATAACCCCTTCCGGTGTTCCCAGGGGATTACAGTTGGCAGAAAAGTCCAGGCAATTTTCATACTGATAAATATTTCCGCCATGAAGATGTTTGCCCATAGTTTCCTTTCCTGGGGTCTGACCCCATTACAAAATTATTACAAAACGAATCAATGAAAAGAGCACCAGGCCCAGAAACGCCGTCGCGTATAACAGCCGGTTTGCCCGTACGATGTCCTCCGGTTCCACAGGACGCAGAGGATCACCAATCGTAGGCTTTTCGTACAGTTTTCCAAAATAGCAGGCATTTCCGGCGAGACATACGCCCAGCGCACCTGCCATCACTGCCTCTGTCTGAGCCGAATTGGGGCTGGCATGATTTCTTCTGTCGCGAAGAAAGATCCTGCGCGCATTTTTTCCATTCATACCGGTAAAATAAGCGGCGGCGATCATCAGCCATCCCGAGATCCGGGCAGGAAGATAGTTCACCACATCATCCAGCTTTGCCGCACAACGGCCAAAATACAGATAACGATCATTTTTATAGCCCAGCATAGAATCCATGGTATTGATTCCTTTATACAAAAACATCAGCGGAACACCGCCAATAGCCATATAAAACATGGGGGCAATGATTCCGTCAGAGGTATTTTCCGCCACCGTCTCAACAGCAGCCTTTGTAACCCCCTCTTCGGAAAGTGACTCCGTATCTCTGCCCACGATCATGGACACCGCATACTGTGCTTCTTTCAATGTTCCGTTCTTCAGTTTTTCATAAACCTTCATACTTTCCGTTTTCAGCGATTTCGTGGCAAGAAGCTGGAAGCACCAGAACACAGACACCCCAAGACTCAGCCAGGGATGAATTCGCCTGCAGACCAGCAGCACACAAAAGGGAACGCCAAAGCTTAACGCACAGACAACAATCACTTCCAGAACACCGCCCAAAAGCTCCCCGGATTTTGTTTTCGGAAATATCCTTCGAATTCCTTTTTCCAGAACTGCGATCAGCTTTCCGATCAGACATACCGGATGATACAGCCAGCGGGGATCTCCCACCAGAAGATCCAGAAAAAAGCCTGCCGCCAGAGCGATAATCACACATTCCATATTATTGAACCTCCTGCATATGACTTCTGTACCGGAGACATTTCTTCAAAAACATTTTCGGCACCCGGGGATTTCCGTAATAATAAAGATGAGGAAAACCTGCCATCAGATTTCCTGACCCGTGAATACAGTCCCATCCTCGTTTTCCAAGAGGCTTAGCCGCATGAAAATCTTTCCCGCAGTTTTCCGAATCAAAATAATGAAATTCATGCGCAGGGATCACACCGGGATCATCTCCCTCAAAAAACAGCGTTTCATCCCGGACTTCACCGGCATTTTCCCGAAGCTCTATGTAGCCAAACCGTGTCAGTTTCGGTGTACGAAATACCTTTCCCGGAATGACTCCCGCCATTTTCCGGAAAACTCCGTCCATATCCTCCATTTCTTCATGAAGATACATAAAACCGCCGCATTCTGCCATACAGGGCATTCCGCCCCTGATGGCCTCTGCAATTTCCTTTTTCATCTCCGTATTTGCTTCCAGCGCCTGTCCGTTCAGTTCCGGATATCCTCCGTACAGCAGCATGCCATCCAGGTTTTCCGGAAGCTTTTTGTCATGAACAGGGGAAAAAGGTACAATCTCTGCTCCCATACTTTCCAGAAGAGCCAGATTATCTTCATAAATAAAACAGAAAGCCTCATCCCTGGCCAGCCCCAATCGGACGCCTGCATTTGCCGGAAGCCTCCATTCCAGAAGATTCTCTCCGTCTTCA
>CAMBYR010000137.1 GCA_945872375.1 uncultured Blautia sp.
ATGATCGCAAGACCTTTCGGTTTTCTTGCCTCAAAAAGCTCCTCGACACGGGGAAGACCCTGTGTGATATCGCCGCCGGCAACACCGCCGGTGTGGAAGGTACGCATGGTAAGCTGTGTACCAGGCTCACCGATGGACTGAGCTGCAATGATTCCGACAGATTCACCAACCTGTACCGGTTCTCCGGTTGCAAGGTTTGCACCGTAGCATTTCGCACAGATACCAACTTTACATTTACAGGTAAGAATGGTACGGATCTTCACGCTTTCGATCGGATTGCCGTTTTCATCAATGCCTTCCTTCATAATACGTGCCGCACGTTTCGGCGTGATCATGTGGTTGGCCTTTACAATTACATCTCCATCTTTATTTGTGATGGTATTGCAGGAGAAACGGCCGGTAATACGTTCCTGAAGGTTTTCGATCTCTTCCTTGCCATCCATGAAGCCTTTCACGTACATACCGGAGATTTCCGGTCTGTTTTCGCAGCAGTCTGTTTCACGGACGATCAGTTCCTGAGAAACGTCAACCATTCGTCTGGTCAGATAACCGGAGTCGGCAGTACGGAGCGCGGTATCGGAAAGACCTTTACGTGCACCGTGAGCAGACATGAAGTATTCCAGTACGTCCAGACCTTCACGGAAGTTGGACTTGATTGGCAGCTCGATGGTGTGACCGGTTGTATCGGCCATCAGACCACGCATACCTGCCAGCTGTTTGATCTGTTTATCAGAACCACGGGCACCGGAGTCAGCCATCATGAAGATGTTGTTGTACTTATCCAGTCCGTCCAGCAGTGCTCTTGTCAGCTCATCGTCTGTCTTCTTCCATGTATCTACGACTTCTTTGTAACGCTCTTCCTCTGTAATGAGGCCTCGCTTGTAGTTCTTGGTGATCAGGTCTACGGTATCCTGTGCATTTTTGATCATCTCAGGTTTCTGAGGCGGCACGGTCATATCGGAAATGGATACGGTCATGGCTGCACGGGTAGAATACTTGTAACCTGTGGATTTAATGGCATCCAGTACCTCGGCGGTCTTTGTAGCGCCGTGGGTATTGATGACTTTTTCAAGGATCTGTTTTAACTGTTTCTTTCCTACCAGGAAATCAACCTCCGGAAGAAGTTCATTGCCCGGAATGCTTCTGTCCACATAACCAAGATCCTGCGGAAGAATTTCATTGAACAGGAAACGTCCCAGTGTGGACTCTACAGTGCCGGTAAACATGGTGCCGTCTGCCATTTTTTTTGTGCGGCGAACCTTAATACGGCTCTGAAGAGTAATTACTTTATTTTCATAAGCAAGAATTGCCTCGTTTACGCTCTTAAAGAACTTGCCTTCTCCTTTGTTTCCAGGTCTTTCCTGGGTCAGGTAGTAGATACCAAGGACCATATCCTGTGAAGGAACGGCCACAGGGCCTCCATCAGAAGGTTTCAGCAGGTTGTTCGGTGAAAGAAGCAGGAAACGGCACTCTGCCTGAGCTTCCACAGACAGCGGAAGATGAACAGCCATCTGGTCACCGTCGAAGTCCGCGTTGAACGCGGTACATACCAGCGGATGAAGCTTGATTGCTTTACCTTCTACAAGGATCGGCTCAAACGCCTGGATACCCAGACGATGCAGGGTAGGTGCACGGTTCAGCATAACCGGATGTTCTTTGATAACCTCTTCCAGAACGTCCCATACAGCCGGCTCCAGCTTTTCTACCATTTTCTTTGCATTCTTGATATTATGAGAGGTTCCGTTTGCAACCAGTTCTTTCATAACGAACGGTTTGAACAGCTCGATCGCCATCTCCTTCGGAAGACCGCACTGATAGATTTTCAGTTCCGGTCCTACGACGATAACGGAACGTCCGGAGTAGTCAACACGTTTTCCAAGAAGGTTCTGACGGAAACGTCCGGATTTACCTTTCAGCATATCAGACAGGGATTTCAGAGCTCTGTTTCCGGGGCCTGTTACAGGACGGCCGCGGCGTCCGTTGTCGATGAGCGCATCCACAGCTTCCTGCAGCATACGTTTTTCGTTGCGGACGATGATATCCGGAGCGCCAAGCTCCAGAAGTCTTTTCAGACGATTGTTGCGGTTGATGATTCTTCTGTACAGATCGTTCAGGTCGGAGGTGGCAAAACGGCCGCCGTCCAGCTGTACCATCGGACGAAGATCCGGCGGAATAACCGGGATAACTGTCATGATCATCCATTCCGGGCGGTTGCCGGATTCACGGAAGGATTCCACAACCTCCAGACGTTTGATGATTCTGGCACGCTTCTGGCCTGTGGCATCCTTCAGTTCTGCTTTCAGCTCTGCCGCATCTTTTTCAAGATCGATGGCTTCCAGCAGTTCTTTGATGGATTCAGCGCCCATGCCCACACGGAAATTGTTTCCGAAGGACTCTCTTGCTTCCTGATATTCTCTTTCTGTCAGGATCTGCTTGTAAGCAAGACCGGAGTCTGCCGGATCGAGAACGATATAGTTGGCAAAATACAGGACCTTCTCCAGCACACGCGGAGAAATGTCCAGGATCAGTCCCATACGGGACGGAATTCCTTTGAAATACCAGATATGGGAAACAGGGGCTGCAAGCCGGATGTGTCCCATACGCTCCCTGCGGACAGAGGATTTGGTGACTTCTACACCGCATCGATCGCAGACAACGCCTTTATAACGAATTTTTTTGTATTTACCGCAATGACACTCCCAGTCCTTGCTTGGCCCGAAGATTCTTTCGCAGTAAAGTCCGTCTTTTTCGGGTTTCAGGGTACGGTAGTTAATGGTCTCCGGCTTTAAAACCTCGCCTCTGGACCATTTTTCGATTACCTCTGGGGACGCCAATCCAAGTTTGATGGCATCGAAAGTCATTGGCTGATATGTTTCTGTTGTGTTGGTTGCTTCTGCCATGTATTCTTCCCCTTTCCTATTCTGCGTCATCGTCGTAAGAGTCTTCGAAATCCGCATAATCGTCAGAGTCGTCCTCATCTTCCTCCACGTCAACCAGCTCTTCTCCCTCGAATTGCTGCTGGATATAGCCGTGTTTGCTGAGATCCTCGTCCTCGCGGTTTCCTCTGAAGTCTCCTTCGATTACGGAACGCAGATCGGTATCGCCGTAATCTACGGTTTCCATGATTTCCACTTCTGTCTGGTCCTCTCTCAGAACCTTTACATCCAGACCCAGGGACTGCAGCTCCTTCAGAAGTACCTTGAAGGATTCCGGAATACCCGGTTCAGGAATGTTATCACCTTTGATGATGGCTTCGTAGGTCTTCACACGTCCTACCACATCATCGGATTTTACTGTCAGGATTTCCTGAAGTGTATAGGCAGCTCCATATGCCTCAAGTGCCCAAACTTCCATCTCACCGAAACGCTGTCCACCGAACTGAGCTTTACCACCCAGAGGCTGCTGTGTAACAAGTGCGTATGGACCTGTAGAACGGGCATGGATCTTATCGTCAACCAGATGATGCAGTTTCAGATAATGCATGTGTCCGATGGTAACAGGGCTGTCGAAATATTCGCCTGTACGGCCGTCACGAAGACGTACCTTACCATCTCTGGAGATCGGAACGCCCTTCCAGAGTGCTCTGTGAGCTTTATTTTCATCCAGATACTGCATTACTTCCGGATCAAGAATATCCTCATATTTTGCACGGAATTCTTCAAAATCTTCAGTATTTACATAATCATTTGCAAGCTCCAGGGTGTCCTGGATATCTTTCTCGTTTGCACCATCGAATACCGGCGTTGCCACGTTGAAACCAAGTGCTTTCGCAGCAAGGCTCAGGTGGATTTCCAGCACCTGTCCGATGTTCATACGGGACGGCACACCCAGAGGATTCAGTACGATATCCAGCGGACGGCCATTTGGCAGGAACGGCATATCTTCTACCGGAAGCACACGGGAAACAACACCCTTGTTTCCGTGACGGCCTGCCATCTTGTCACCTACAGAAATCTTACGTTTCTGAGCGATGTAGATGCGGACAGACTGATTAACACCGGGAGACAGCTCGTCGCCGTTTTCTCTTGTAAAGACTTTGGCGTCCACGATAATACCGTATTCACCGTGAGGAACCTTCAGAGAAGTATCACGTACTTCACGTGCCTTTTCACCAAAGATTGCACGCAGAAGACGTTCTTCTGCCGTAAGCTCGGTCTCTCCCTTGGGAGTTACCTTTCCAACCAGGATGTCGCCGGCACGAACCTCTGCGCCGATGCGGATAATTCCGCGCTCATCCAGGTCTTTCAATGCATCATCACCCACACCCGGAACATCTCTGGTGATCTCTTCCGGTCCAAGTTTGGTATCGCGGGCTTCTGCCTCATATTCTTCAATATGAACGGATGTATAGACATCATCCTGTACCAGTTTTTCACTTAACAGGACCGCATCCTCGTAATTGTAGCCTTCCCAGGTCATGAATCCGATCAGCGGGTTCTTGCCCAGTGCCAGCTCGCCGTTTGCCGTGGAAGGACCGTCTGCGATTACCTGTCCTGCTTCCACATGCTCTCCCTGGAAGACGATGGGCTTCTGATTGTAGCAGTTGCTCTGGTTGCTTCGCAGGAATTTTGTCAGATGATAATTATCTTTTGTTCCGTCATCGTTCTGAATGGAAATATCCGTGGATGTGGAACGAAGAACGGTACCGGCCTTCTTTGCAACAACACATACACCGGAGTCTACCGCTGTTTTTGTTTCCATACCGGTTCCTACTACCGGAGCTTCGGTGGTAAGAAGCGGCACAGCCTGACGCTGCATGTTGGATCCCATCAGCGCACGGTTCGCGTCATCGTTCTGCAGGAACGGAATCAGCGCAGTCGCAACGGAAAATACCATTTTCGGAGATACGTCCATGTAATCGAACATTCTTCTTTCGTATTCCTGTGTCTCCTCGCGGAAACGACCGGATACGTTTTTGCGGACAAAATGTCCTTCCGCATCAAGTGCCTCGTTCGCCTGTGCTACATGGTAGTTATCTTCTTCATCCGCTGTCATGTAGACTACTTCTTCCGTAACACGCGGATTCATAGGATCTGTCTTATCGATTTTACGGTAAGGTGCCTCGATAAATCCGTACTGATTGATTCTTGCATAGGAAGCAAGAGAGTTGATCAGACCGATGTTCGGACCTTCAGGGGTCTCGATGGGGCACATACGTCCGTAATGGGAATAGTGTACGTCTCGTACCTCGAATCCGGCTCTGTCTCGTGACAGACCGCCAGGTCCAAGTGCGGAAAGACGTCTTTTGTGGGTCAGCTCACCCAGAGGGTTGTTCTGATCCATGAACTGGGACAGCTGGGAAGAACCGAAGAATTCTTTCACTGCTGCAGTTACCGGCTTGATATTGATCAGGGACTGCGGGGAAACATTTTCGGTATCCTGTGTGGTCATTCTTTCACGAACCACTCTTTCCAGTCTGGAAAGACCGATTCTGTACTGATTCTGAAGCAGCTCACCAACGGATCTGATACGGCGGTTGCCCAGATGGTCGATGTCGTCGTCATTTCCAAGACCGTATTCCAGGTGCATATTGTAGTTGATGGAAGCAAGAATATCTTCCTTTGTGATATGCTTTGGAATCAGGTCGTGAATGTCTCTGCGAATAGCTGCCTTAATATCTTCCGGATTATCATTTTCTTCCAGAATTTTTTCCAGAACAGGGTAATATACTAACTCTGTAACACCCAGTTCCTTCGGATCACAGTCAAGCTCCACATGTGCGCGGATATCAACCATCATACTGGAAAGAACTTTAATATTGCGTTCTTCTCCCTGAATCCATACGTAAGGAACGGCTGCATTCTGAATATCATCTGCAAGCGCTCTGGTCACTACTGTGCCTGCTTCTGCAATAATTTCTCCCGTAGAAGCATTTACCACTTCTTCTGCCAGCTTGTGACCTACGATTCGTTTGTTAAAATGAAGCTTCTTATTAAATTTATAGCGTCCGACTTTTGCGAGATCATATCTTCTCGGGTCAAAGAACATTGCCATGATCAGGCTTTCTGCGCTTTCCACTGCAAGCGGCTCGCCCGGACGGATTTTTTTGTAAAGTTCCAGCAGACCCTCCTGATAATTTGTGGAGGTATCCTTGGTGAAACTTGCAAGGATCTTTGGCTCCTCGCCGAACAGTTCCACGATTTCTGCATTTG
>CAMBYR010000138.1 GCA_945872375.1 uncultured Blautia sp.
GGGAATAGGTCTGGCCGGAAACCGGATAGCATTCCTTAAATCCCATTTTTTCTGCAATCATCGGATCGATCTTGTCGATGGTTTCCTGGTCGCCGTTGAACAGCTCCAGAAAGCTTGCCTGTGTTCCTGTGGTTCCTTTGGAGCCAAGAAGCTTCATGGTTCCCAGAACATACTCCAGGTCCTCCAGATCCATCAGAAATTCCTGGGTCCAGAGGGTTGCACGTTTGCCCACGGTGGTAGGCTGAGCCGGCTGGAAATGGGTGAATGCCAGCGTCGGCTGTGCTTTGTATTTGTCGGCAAATTTCGCCAGCTCCGCAATCACGTTTACCAGTTTTTTGCGCACCAGCTTCAATGCCTCGGTCATAACGATAATATCTGTGTTGTCTCCCACATAACAGGAGGTTGCTCCAAGGTGAATGATACCTTTTGCCTTTGGGCACTGTACACCATATGCATACACATGGGACATAACATCATGGCGCACCTGACGTTCACGCTCTTTCGCCACATCATAATTGATATCGTCTGCGTGAGCCTTCAGCTCGTCAATCTGTTCCTGGGTGATATTAAGGCCCAGTTCCTTTTCTGTTTCTGCAAGCGCGATCCACAGCTTTCTCCATGTGCGGAATTTCATATCCGGGGAGAAAATATACTGCATTTCCTTACTTGCATACCGCTCTGATAAAGGGCTTACGTATCTGTCTGTACTCATCTTCACTCTCCTGACTTATTTTCCATAGTTGATGTCTGCCAAACCAGACTTATCCGCTTAAAAATTATATATCATCATACTTTTAAAATCAACAGAAAACCCGATTTTCCGTCTCTTTCTTTTGAAAAAGCCGTTACCCTTGTGTAAAATGCGACAAAAACTGACGGGTACGCTCTTCCTTCGGGTGCTCGAATACCTGATGGGGATCTCCCTGCTCCAGGATATATCCGTCATCCATGAAGATCACTTCACTTGCCACATCCCGGGCAAAGGACATTTCATGCGTCACAATGATCATGGTGGTATTTTTGTCTGCCAGTTCCCGGATGACCTTCAGTACCTCACCGGTGAGCTCCGGATCCAGCGCGGAAGTCGGTTCGTCAAAGCAGAGGATATCCGGCTGAAGAGCAAGGGCACGGGCAATGGCCACACGCTGACACTGTCCGCCGGAAAGCTGATGAGGATAATTTCCCATCCTGTTTTCCAGTCCCATCTGACGAAGCAGCTCCTGGGCATGCACACGGATCTCCTCGTGTATTTCTTTTTTCCTTTTTTTATAATCCGGCTGTTCTTTGGCAAGGAGTTCTTTGGCAAGCATTACATTTTCCAGCGCCGTGTACTGTGGAAACAGATTGAAGGACTGAAAGACCAGTCCGAAATGCAGTCTCTTTTTACGGATGGAAGATTCCTGCCATGTGGATGGATTTTCCGTATCAAGCAGCGTCTCTCCGTTTACACGGATCACACCCCTGTCCGGATGCTCCAGGAAATTCAGACACCGAAGCAGTGTGGTCTTTCCGCTTCCGGAGGAGCCGATAATGGAAAGCACCTGCCCCTTTTCCAGGGAAAAGCTGATGTCCTTGAGAATTTCCGTATGATTAAATGATTTGCAGATATGTTCCACTTCTAATATCGCCATTGTACCTTCCTCCTATCTGAAATAGTCCAGTTTTTTCTCCAGACGGCTCAGAAGAACGGTCAGGATACCATTGAAAATCAGGTAATAGACTGCGGTAAAGAACAGCGGCCAGATCTGTCCGGAAATTCCCTGAGAGCCCTTCATAAATGCCTGGCCTGCCCAGATGATCTCCTGAAGTGCAATGATCCTCGCCAGAGAAGTATCCTTTACCAGTGTGATGATCTCGTTTGACATGGGCGGTACAATCCGCTTGATCATCTGAAGAAGCTTGACTCTGAAAAAGATCTGGGTTTTTGTCATACCCAGCACCAGTCCTGCTTCCTCCTGCCCGATGGGCACACTCTGAATGCCGCCCCTGTAAATCTCAGAGAAATAGCAGGCATAATTCAGGATAAAGGATACGGATGCCGCGGTAAAACGTCCTGCCTCCCCGCTTCCCCAGATGGGATTATGAAGTACCAGTCCCGGAAAATAAAAGATGATCAGAAGCTGGATCATCAGCGGCGTACCGCGGACGATCCCCACGACCAGTTTTGAGAAAATGCCAAGCGGCCGGAACCGGGACATGGAGCCGAAGGAAATCAGCAATCCCAGCGGCAGTGCGCCAAGCAAGGTTACAAAAAACAATTTTAATGTCTGAAGGAAGCCGATGTTCAGAGAGTGGAGAACGATCGGCATCTGTTCCATGATCTGTTCCATTGAAAAATCCTGCTTTCTGTTTTTATTGGAAGGTTGTGATTTCGGGAGCATGAAATGCAAAGCAATCAGATATTATTTCCGAATAGCTCTCCCATTATGGCTGACGCCAAAAATAGAGAGCGGTATAACCGCCCTCTATGACAGTACAGTTTATGATAAACCAATTACTTCTGTTCTACGATAGCATCCTGTACGCCGTATTTTTCTGCACACTCTGTCATGCTGCCGTCTTCATAGCTTGCTGCGAAGAATTCATTCAGTGCTTCTGCCAGGTCAGAGCCTTTACGGAAGCCTACGCCATATTCTTCACTGTTCAGCTCTACGGTGTGAGTCAGGTTTTCATAGCCTGTGCCTTCACCGATCATTGCTGCTGCCATCAGAAGGTCGATGACTGCTGCATCGGAAGTTCCTGCAGATACTTCCATCAGCGCGTCAGCCTGTGCTTTTACCGGTGTGCATTCCAGTTCCAGAGCAGTTACTTCTGCTTCTCCTGCACTTCCTGCTTCCACTGCGAAGATCAGGTCCTTCAGGCTGTCTGTATCCTGATACTGATCTGCAACATCTTCCGGAACAACGACTACCTGTGCGTTCTTGCAGTATGCATTGGAGCATTCCATAGCACTGGTCACCTCATCGGTAAGGGTCATGCCGTTCCATACACAGTCGATGGTCTTTCCGTCCAGTTCCATGATCTTGTTGTCCCAGTCGATCTCTACAAACTCAACTTCTACGCCAAGACTCTCTGCAAATGCTTTTGCCATATCTGCATCAAAGCCGACCCATTCATCGCTTCCTTCTTCTTTGTAATCCATCGGAGCGAAATCCGTAATACCAACTACAAGGGTTCCTTTTTCTTTTACATATGCAGCATCGCTTTCATCAGCTGCAAAAGCAGTTGCGCTCATAGATAATACCATGGTGGATGTCAGTAACATTGCAATTAATTTCTTCATTTTAAAATTCTCCTCACTTGATATTGAATTCTTTGTGATTTTGATCTGTGCCGGCTTCCCATTTTTCAGGCCTCTCAGCACGCTATAATATTATCAGTTTAGCACAGTAAAGTCAATACCAGGTTTGCATTTCTTTCCCCAAATTTCTTCGAATTTATTCAGGAGCCTGTGCTGCGGTGATAATCCCGGATAAGATTTTCCAGTGTATGATCCACATGCTGGGAATATACCTGTTTTTCCGGGCGTTTTGCAAAGCGGTCCAGTGCCTCCCGGATATCTTTGCCGACTTCTTCGCCCACATTCAGTTCACTGATGCGGCTTTCGTATTCAATGGGAGTGCGGATGCTGCGGTACGCAAGAAGATAAACCTTAAGCGCATGGTCATCCCTCTTTTCCTCGTACGCCTTCCAGAAGCAGTCCACCGCTTTTTCCATCTGAAACAGATAGCTGTAGGCGCAGCCCAGATTGTGATACACCGTCCCGGCAAGCCCTTCCTGAGCCACCTCCAGATCATCGCGTTCCAGAAGCCTCTGATACGTGCGGATTGCCTTCACATACATTCCGTTTTCCACCAGGGCGTCCCCCTTCTTTTTTTCCCGGACAGCCAGCGGTTCTCCATCCAGCTTCCGGATCATGCCGTTCAGCACCTTTAGTTCCTCGTAGGTCAGATAGTTGATCTCCTTGAAAATCGGGTACAGGATCTCTTCCGCACCGGAAAATTTTCCCAGATGGGGACGCAGCTTCGCCGCCAGCTTGGGAAGCTCCAGTTCCTTCTGAATCCAGGTGCAGAGCCCTTCATTGATGACGGTCTGATCCACCAGATACAGGTTATGAAACAGAAAATAACATAATTCTTCTATTGTATAAATATTGGTACTGATATTCTCAATATAATATGGTCTTTCCGCTTTTTTATTCTGACATAATATATATCCGCTCATGATCGTTCCTCCTTACCAGCGGGTGTTTTCTTTCCAGACCTTCCCGCTTGAAGGGAACATTTCCCCGAAGCCCAGATCCCGCACGGTAATCTGACATTCGGAAGCGGAAATATAGGCAAGCTCCACACGAAGACGTGTGGTTTTGTTTGGACGCTTCGGAAGACCGGGAAGGCTCATGGATACACGGCGTTTTTCCGGCTTTTCCATGGTTGCCACCGTAAAGATCAGTTCCTCCATGTTGTCCAGGATCAGCTCGCACTGCGCCTTGCACTCATACCAGTTGTTCCCGGCTTCGATCAGCGGATAATACGCCGGAGAGCCCATGACGCGCATCTCCATGCCCACATCTGCCAGTACCAGGGAATCGCTCATATAGCGATATCCCTTGAGATTCTTCTTTTCCAGACGTTCCACGGCCGCCATGCAGGCACCCCTGGCAAACAGATTGTTTCCGTAAAATACCTTCCGTTTCTGGAAGCAAAGCATTTTTACAGACTGCTTTGCCCATTCCTGGTCAAATCCCATTCCCGTGATCTGGATGCTGGAATACAGATCGCTTCCCAGCGTCTGCTGAATAAACCGACAGAAATCCGCATCCTTCTGCTTCGGCTCCGCGCCCAGAACTGTTTCCACCGGCTCATCGATCCGGACAAGCACCGGCCGCATACCGGAATTCATATACATTTTCCGGAAGGATACTTTTTCCGACTGGAAGGTATACCATGCCACATTCCTGTTCCAGGTATCCCGTTTCTGTGTCAGCATATAGTAATAAAAGCTCTCCCGATAATCCAGAAGCATCAGCTTTTCCGGCGAAAATCCCAGAAACGCGCATGCTTTCTGGAAGTTGATCACCTGAGTACCGGTGAGAACAGGCGTGGTGATGACCATACATTTCGTATTTTTTACGATATCCATGATCCCCAGAAATTTCAGCATTCCCTTGAGGAATACTGCCAGGAGCTCATGGGGAGACATCTCCTCTCCCGCCACCTCCACGGAATCTGTGCTGTCGGAAATCCCGTAAAGGTCGTTCACCATGACGCCGCCCTTTTCCCGGGCAAAGTACTCTGCTTCCAGTCCCATGCAGTAATCTCCGTGCTCCACTCTCCGGCAAAGGCAGGTGGGTGCTTCAAACTGACTGCTTCCCACCTTCATGCTGATGGAACGCGCTTCATCCGCCGCCCTGTCATAATAACAGATCTGGGACCGTTCTTTTCCAAAATCAATTCCTATCATCAAGTCACGAATTTCGTTCATTTTGTGCTTCCTTCTCTATGGTAAACATTTCTTTCACATATTGTTCCTGACGGAGATACTTTTTCAGTTCCGCTGCCACTTCCCGATCCTTATCCAGATGTCTTGCAGACAGCATCTGATTCAGAAGCTGATACTTGCTCATGGGTGTTCCGTCCACACGGCTCATGGAAATGACTCTTTCCGAAGTTTTGACGGTTTTCCCATTTTTTTCTGTCAGGAAATAATAATGCAGGGTCTCACCGAAAAACAGGGTAAAGGTCTTTGTAAAAATTCCCTCGTAAACATTTTTCAGCGGTTCACTCTTATATTCTTCCTCAATTCCCAGTCCTGTATCCAGCCTGTAATACAGAGTTACGGAAGCTTCCGGATCTGTATGATACTCCACACAGGTCTTGTCATCCAGCTGATACGGGCTTAAAAGCTCCGGCGGAAGTTTCCGGAAGAAGGAAAACACCATTTCCTCTTTTGCACATTCTTTCAGAAGCTCCTCTTCCATCCGGCGGTAATATTCTCCGGAAGCCTTTTCTTTTGCAAGCGCTTTCAGAAGTGCCAGACTGCACACACGGTTTACCGGCCATCTGTGCTCATAGGTATGCTCCAGGCATTTC
>CAMBYR010000139.1 GCA_945872375.1 uncultured Blautia sp.
ACTTCATGAAGAAAATTGCAATTTTAGGCTCCACCGGTTCCATCGGGACTCAGACTCTGGATGTTGTCCGGGCAAATGGAGATATTCAGGTATTGGGAATCAGTGCCGGAAGAAATGTAGAAAGACTGGAAGCACAGATTCGGGAATTCCATCCCCGGCTTGTGGCTGTCTGGGATGAAAAAGCAGCCAAAGACCTTTCTGTCAGGGTTCAGGATCTCCCTGTCCGGGTGGTATCCGGAATGGACGGCCTTCTGGAACTGGCAGCTATGGAGGAGACAGAGATTCTGGTAACCGCGATCGTGGGAATGCTGGGGATCCGTCCAACAATGGAAGCCATACGCGCAGGCAAGGACATTGCGCTGGCAAATAAGGAAACACTTGTGACAGCAGGGCATCTGATCATGCCCATGGCAAAAGAGAATGGAGTGCGGATCCTTCCGGTGGACAGTGAACACAGTGCGGTGTTCCAGGCGCTGAACGGAGAAAAAAGGGAGCAGGTGCATAAGCTTCTGATTACAGCGTCCGGCGGTCCTTTCCGTGGGAGAAAACGGGCGGATCTGGAAAATGTGACGCTGGAAGATACGCTGAAGCATCCCAACTGGGTTATGGGACAGAAGATTACCGTGGATTCTGCGACTCTTGTAAATAAGGGACTGGAAGTCATGGAAGCACGCTGGCTGTTTGATATGGATCTGGATCATATTCAGGTTGTGGTGCAGCCCCAGAGTGTGATCCATTCTATGGTAGAATTTAAGGACGGCGGTATTATGGCCCAGCTTGGCACACCGGATATGCGCCTTCCCATCCAGTATGCGCTTTACTATCCGGACAGACGATATCTGGATGGAGAACGTCTGGATTTTACAAAGCTTGGACAGATTACCTTTGAGGAACCGGATATGGAGACATTTTTGGGACTGCCCATGGCGATACAGGCGGCCAGAGAAGGCGGCACCATGCCCACGGTTTTTAATGCGGCCAATGAGCTTGCGGTAAAAAAATTCCTTCACCGTGAAATTCGTTTTCTGGATATTTATGATATAATCGGGCAGTCTATGAGCAGACACCAGAAATCCTCCGCAGCAGATCTGGAAACGATTCTGGCGGCAGAGGAAGAGACTTATCAGTGGATCGAAAGCAGGTGGTAGATTGAGGATTGTCATTGCAATATTCATTTTCAGTGCGATTATCCTGATTCATGAACTGGGACATTTTTTCCTTGCAAAGAGGAATGGAATCATAGTGACGGAGTTTTCCCTGGGAATGGGGCCAAGGCTCTTCAGTATTACAAAGGGAGGTACGAAATATTCACTGAAGGCATTTCCTCTCGGCGGTTCCTGTGCCATGCTGGGTGAGGATACCGATGAGGAAACGCTTCCGGGAAGCTTTAATGCAGCATCCGTATGGGCGAGAATTTCTGTTGTGGCGGCAGGGCCGCTGTTTAATTTCCTTCTGGCGTTTATACTTTCCTGTGTGATCGTGGCTGTGATTGGCTACAGTCCGGCAGAAATCACACAGGTGGTGGAGGGCTCGCAGGCAGAGGCGGCAGGACTTCAGCCGGGAGATGTGATTACGGAATATCAGGGATTTTCCATTGACATTGGAAATGATCTGTTTCTGTATACCTATCTTCATCCGCTGAAGGCAGACGAAACGGTAACAATTTCCTATGAACGGCAGGGAAAAGAGGAGACGGTTTCTTTTGTTCCGGATGTAAATGTCAGATATCTGCTGGGCTTTAACCGTTCCACAGAAAAAGATACGATGGAAGTGATGTCTCTGATTTCAGGAATGCCTCTGGAAGAAGCCGGTGTAAGGCCGGGAGACATTATTACCGGGATCAACGGAGAAAAGATCACCAGCGGAAGTGCCTATGATGCCTATATTAAAGAGCATCCGCTTTCAGATGAGCCTGTGACCATTACTTACATGAGAGACGGTCTTGATTATGAGACCGAGATCACTCCCGGCGAATACCGGACTCCCATTCTGGGCATCGGCAGTACGGGCGGTTACGTAAAAGCGCAGGGGCTGGATATTCTCCGTTACGGAGCACTGGAAGTAAAATATATGATCCGCGCCACCATAATGAGCCTTGGAGAGTTGTTCGGAGGCGGTCTGGGAATGAAAGATCTCAGCGGGCCGGTAGGTGTGGTGGACGCCATCGGGGACACCTATGAAGAGAGCAAATCGCAGGGAAGCCTGATAGTCTGGATGAATATGTTCCAGATGGCTGTGCTTCTTTCGGCAAATCTTGGTGTGATGAATCTGCTTCCGTTCCCGGCTCTCGACGGAGGCCGTCTGGTATTTCTGGTTCTGGAAGCCATCCGCAGAAAACCGGTAAACCGGCAGCTGGAAGGAATGGTTCATTTTGCAGGACTGATGTTCCTCATGGCACTGATGCTTGTGGTCATGTATAATGATATTCTGAAAATTATCTGATAAAGAAAGAAAATAGTTGACATTTGTATGCTGTTTACCTAAAATATGAAATGTATAAAAAATCCCAAAAGGAGGATATAACTATGAGAAAAGGCATGAAAAAACTCGTCAGCCTTCTGCTGACCGCCCTGATGGTAATTTCCACCATGGCATTTGCTTCTGTTGTAAATGCAGAGCCGAATCCGGATTTTAAAATGGGCGTTATCCTTGTAGGCGACGAGACCGAAGGCTACTCCGCAGCTCACATCGCAGGCATCAAAAAAGCAGCAGAAGAGCTGGGACTGGATGACAGCCAGATCATCTGGAAATACAAAGTTCCGGAAGATTCTACCTGCTACGATTCCGCAATTGACCTTTATGGTCAGGGATGTTCACTGGTGATCTCCAACAGCTATGGCCATCAGACATACATGGTGCAGGCTGCCATGGAATACCCGGATGCTACATTTGTTTCCATGACAGGTGATTTTGCAGCGATCAGCGGATGCAGCAATTTTAAAAATGCATTCACAAAAGTATATGAATCCCGTTATGTATCCGGTGTTGTTGCCGGAATGAAGCTGAAAGAGCTCCTGGCTGACGGAACTCTCAGCGCAGAGACACAGCCGGACAGCTTTGATGCAGACGGCAATGTAAAAATCGGTTATGTAGGCGCATTTAGCTATGCTGAGGTTGTTTCCGGTTATACCGCATTCTATCTTGGCGTAAAGAGCATCGTTCCGGAAGTTGTTATGGAAGTAAAATATACAAACTCCTGGTTCGATATCGACAAAGAAGCAGCAGCTGCTGAAGCACTCGTTGCAAACGGCGCTGTTATCATCGGACAGCATGCAGACTCCACAGGAGCACCGGCTGCAGTTCAGAAGCTTCTTGATGCAGGAACGATCTGCTACTCTGTTGGATACAACATCGACATGCTGGAGACTGCTCCGACAGCAGCTCTGACTTCTGCAACCAACGACTGGGATGTATATTATAAATATGCAATCGAGACAGCTATGAACGGCGAAGATATCGTTGCAGACTGGGCAAAAGGATATGACGAAGGCGCTGTAAGCATTACAGAGCTTGGAGAATCCTGTGCAGAAGGCACTGCAGAGGCAGTGGCAGATGTGGAAGCTCATCTGAAAGACGGTTCTCTTCATGTATTTGATACAGCTGCATTTACGGTTGGCGGAGAAACTGTAACATCCTCACCTTGCGATCTGTCCTTTATGGACTGGACCGCAGACCCGCCGGTAGCAATCTATGAAGGCGAAACTGTAGAAGCAATCAAAGACGGTTACTTTGCAGAATCTGAATTCAGAAGCGCACCGTATTTCACACTTCGTATCGATGGTATTACCGAAGATGCAGAAGCAGTTGAATAATTCGCGAACTAAAATCTGAAATTTTGGGGCAAAGGGGAGCAGAAATGCTTCCCTTTGTACATTGTTATGATATAATAGGCGGAGAGGGAAAAAGATACCAGTAATAAACAAAAACAGGGAAAGGAGGCACAGCTTGCATGGAATATGCCGTTCAGTTAAAGAATGTAACAAAGACATTCGGCAAAGTTGTTGCCAATAAGAATGTTTCGCTGGATATCCGAAAAGGAGAGATCCTGTCTCTTCTGGGAGAAAACGGCAGTGGAAAAACAACGCTTATGAATATGATCGCCGGAATCTATTATCCGGATGCAGGAGAGATTCTGGTAAACGGTCAGCCGGTGGAGATCCGTTCACCAAAGGATGCCTATAATCTGAAGATTGGTATGATTCATCAGCATTTTAAACTGATTGATGTTTTTACGGCAGTGGAAAATATTGCGCTTGGCCTGGAGAACACGGAAAAATATGACCTGAAGGCCATAGCAGCCAAAACAAAAGAAATTTGTGAGAAGTATCATTTTGATCTGAACCTGACACAGAAGGTTTACGAAATGAGCGTTTCCCAGAAGCAGACTCTGGAAATTGTGAAGGTATTGTACAGAGGAGCAGATATCCTGATTCTGGATGAGCCTACGGCTGTTCTTACTCCGCAGGAGACAGAGCGCCTGTTTGAAGTGATCCGGAATATGAAAAATGATAATAAATCGGTGGTGATCATTACGCATAAGCTTCACGAGGTGCTGGAGATCTCGGATAGAGTGGCAATCCTCAGAAAGGGGATGTACATCGGCACGGTGGAAACCAGTGAAGCTACGGAAAGCTCTCTGACAGAAATGATGGTCGGAAAGAAAGTGGAACTGAATATTCGAAGAACGGAGCCGGTAAATCCGGTGAAGCGTCTGTCGGTATCCCATCTGACCGTGTACAACAAAGAAAATATAAAGATTCTGGATGATGTAAGCTTTGATGCTTATGGCGGGGAAATCCTGGGTATTGCAGGTATTTCCGGAAATGGCCAGAAGGAGCTTCTGGAGGCCATTGCAGGTCTGCAGATTCCGGCAGAAGGCAGCAGCATTCAGTTCTTTGAAAAAGGAAAAGAAAGCAGTCCTCTGGAGCTTGTGGGAAAAACGCCGAAGAAGATCCGTGACGCAGGAGTGCATCTTGCTTTTGTGCCGGAAGATCGTCTTGGCATGGGCCTGGTGGGTTCCATGGGTATGACGGGAAACATGCTTCTGAAAAGTTATGGAAAGGGACGCTCTCCTCTGACAGATACGAAGGGGCCGAAAAAGCTTGCGGAAAAGGTAAAGGAAGAGCTGGAGGTTGTGACTCCAAGCATCAATACACCGGTATCACGTCTTTCCGGAGGAAATGTGCAGAAGGTTCTTGTCGGCCGGGAAATCGCAGAGGCTCCTACAGTACTGATGACGGCCTATGCAGTCCGGGGCCTGGATATCAATACCTCCTATACCATCTACAATCTTCTGGATGACGAGAAACAGGAAGGTGTTGCTGTCGTTTACGTGGGAGAGGATCTGGACGTGCTGATCGATCTTTGTGACAGGATCCTTGTTCTTTGCGGAGGCAAGGCCAACGGAATCGTAGAAGGACGCAGAACCACAAAAGAGGAAGTGGGTCTTCTGATGACAAATCTGAGAAAGGGCGGTGAAAAGGAATGAGTCGTGGAAATACAAAAATAAATGAGCCCTTTTTGCGGATCGTAAAGCGCGACGGTGCCACTATGAAAAACAAGATTCTGGCAAGAGCTGCTGCAATTTTGCTGGCGCTTGTGGTGGATGCCATCTTTATCTTTGCCGTTACAGGTTTGAATCCTCTTGCCGTTTACGGTGTTATGTTCAACGGAACCTTTATGACTCCCATTCGTTTTTCCTGGGCGCTTCGTGACCTGGTAACGCTTCTTTGTATCGGCATTGCCCTTGCACCGGCATTCAAGATGCGTTTCTGGAATATCGGTGCGGAAGGTCAGGTACTTATGGGCGGGCTTGCTACTGCACTGGTCATGGTAAAATTCGGACAGAGCATGCCGGCACCCCTGTTGTTTCTGACCATGTTCCTGACAAGTGTGATTGCCGGCGGTGTATGGGGATTGATTCCCGCATTTTTCAAGGCACACTGGAATACCAATGAAACGCTGTTTACGCTGATGATGAATTATGTGGCTACCAGTATTGTGGCATGTATGACAAATATTATGCGTGGAAAGGCTTCCAGCCTTGGAAAACTGAATA
>CAMBYR010000140.1 GCA_945872375.1 uncultured Blautia sp.
TGCCAGTGCGGAAGAACGGGATACTCGCGGATTTACCTCGATGACACAGTATTCAAAGCTTTCCGGATGAAGAGCATACTGCACATTGCATCCGCCTGTAATGCCAAGCTCTGTGATAATGTTCAGCGCAGAGGTACGAAGCATCTGATACTCTTTATCGCCCAGGGTCTGTGACGGAGCCACAACAATCGAGTCTCCGGTATGAACACCTACAGGGTCGATATTTTCCATGTTGCAGACGGTAATACAGTTTCCCGCACTGTCACGCATCACTTCATATTCAATTTCTTTCCAGCCGGCGATACAGCGCTCTACCAGAACTTCTCCTACACGGGAAAGACGAAGACCATTTTCCAGGATCTCACGAAGTTCAAATTCATTATGAGCAATTCCGCCGCCGCTTCCGCCAAGTGTATATGCCGGCCGAAGAACCACCGGATAACCAATGGTGTTGGTAAATGCAAGTCCGTCTTCCACCGTGGTAACGACCTTGGAGGCTGCCACAGGCTCCCCGATCTTTTCCATAGTATCCTTGAATTCCTGACGGTCTTCTGCTTTCTTGATGGTTTCCGCAGTCGTTCCGATCAGGCGGACATTATGCTCCTTCAGAAATCCCTTTTCCTCCAGCTCCATGGCGAGGTTCAGGCCTGCCTGGCCGCCAAGGGTAGGAAGAACACTGTCCGGTTTTTCCTTCAGGATCAGCTGCTCCACCACTTCCACGGTAAGGGGCTCAATATAAACACGGTCTGCAATATCTTTATCAGTCATGATGGTTGCAGGATTGGAATTCAGAAGTACAACTTCCATCCCTTCTTCCTTCAGAGAGCGGCATGCCTGAGTTCCTGCATAGTCAAATTCTGCTGCCTGACCGATGATAATCGGGCCGGAGCCGATCACAAGGACCTTATGAATGTCTTTATTCTTTGGCATTACTGTTTACCTCCCATCATTTCCATAAATCTGTCAAATAAGTAGCTGGAATCCTGCGGTCCCGGACATGCTTCCGGATGGAACTGCACGGTAAAAATATTCTTTCCGATATATGCCATACCTTCATTTGTCCTGTCATTGACATTGATAAATGCAGGCTTTGCAATTCCTTTGGCTTCCAGTCCTTCCGAATCCACCACGTATCCATGGTTCTGAGAGGAAATATAAACCCTGCCGGTTGCAAGATCCTTTACCGGATGATTGCCTCCTCTGTGACCATATTTCAATCTGTGGGTATCCCCTCCGGTTGCAAGAGCCATCAGCTGATGTCCCAGACAGATTGCAAAAATCGGCACGTCGGACTCATACAGTTTTTTGATTTCCCGGATGATGGAGGTGCATTCCTTGGGGTCTCCGGGGCCGTTGCTGAGCATAATTCCGTCCGGGTGATCTCCCAGTACCTCTTCTGCGGAAGTCAGTGCCGGATAGATCGTTACCTGGCAGCCTCTTTCGTTGAGAGAACGGGCAATATTTCGTTTTGCGCCAAAATCCATCAAAGCTACCTTCGGTCCGTTTCCTTTCAGAACGGTTTTTTCACGGCAGGTGACTTTTTCCACTACTTTTCCTGTTGTATATGCTTTTAAACGGGGAATAATTGTATCGAGATCATAATTTTCATTGACGGTGATCATACCGTTCATGGTACCTTTCTCCCTTAATATTTTGGTAAGGGCTCTGGTATCAATGCCGGCGATACCTGGAATATCATGCTTTGCAAGAAAATGCTGAATGGTATCTACACTGCGGAAGTTGCTGGGGATACGGGATAACTCTCTGACGATAAAGGCATCGATCCATGGTTTCATGGACTCCTGATCGTCATAACAGATTCCATAGTTGCCAATCAGAGGATAAGTCATACACACTGCCTGTCCCGCGTACGAAGGGTCAGTCATCACTTCCAGATAGCCCGTCATTGAAGTATTGAAGACAATTTCGCTGATTACTTCCCGGGCAGACCCGATGCTTGTTCCCGTAAAAACATGGCCGTCTTCTAATATCAGAAATGCTTTCATACAATCTCCCTTTCTGTCGTTTTTCTTCTTTCAGTATTTTATCCTAAATCTTCAAGATTGTATCACAAGAGTTTTCTTTTTTCAACAACATGTGTGCAAAAAATAATTCTGTTTTCCTCAATATCTTTTTTGTTACTGAACGGAGTGAACAGAAACTCTTTTTTTATTTTTTTAAATTTTTTTCAAAAAAAGGTATTGACTTTTCTCTGAATGTGATGTATTATAATCAAGCAGTCGCGAGAGAGCGGCTGGCAAATAAGAAATGCAGGAGTGGCGGAATTGGCAGACGCGCAGGCTTCAGGTGCCTGTGGTCGCAAGATCGTGTGGGTTCAAGTCCCATCTCCTGCATTATTTTTTTTGCTTTTCCGGGAAACCACTTGAATACTCCCAAACAATATGCTATATAATAGAAAAGGCGAACCCTCACGGATTCGCCTTTTTCCTGCACCGGAGAGTTTTCTCCGGTGCATGTTATTTATTCCTGTGTAATCAGATCATACTTCATCACATTCATCTTCACACAACCGTCTGCATAGAAGGAAATTCTGTCTGCAGCCTGGTCCGTATACATGGTAATAGTCATGACCTGCTCTCCATCATTGATGAAAACCTCGGCGCTGAAACGATCAAGAATCAGACGCAGCTTCAGTTTCCCGTTCTCCGAATTCACAAGGCTTCTTCTCTGGTGAATGGCAGCCCTTCTGGAACCGGAAAACTTGCGGTCAACCTTTGCAATGGACTCATGCGGACGGAAGCTCACTGCCGTGTGATAGGTATCATCCTGAGCAAACCGAACAGCAAACTTTTCATAAATCTTCTCCGGATCCCCCGGTTCAAGTTCCAGCTCCAGGTCCACTCTTCTTCCGCAGATGCCATCCAGGCTGATCACTCCGTCTGCAAAAACCACATTCTCATGTTTTACGGGATTACAGCGAAGGCTTTCCAGCTCACGGATCGGTGTCTCATACAGTCTTCCGTTTCGAATCGATAATTCTCTCGGAACTGTCATCTGGCCAAACCACGCAGTGTCCGGAAGCTGCAGGCGGGAGGTATCCCAGTTCTGCATCCATCCCAGCATCACCACACGGCCATCTGTTGTACGGATGGTCTGAGGCGCATAAAAATCAATACCGTAATCTATGGTCTGATTATGCTCCTCCGTGAATCTTCCTGTCTCAGGATCCATTTTACCAATCAGGCAGAGTGTTCCGTTTCCGTTATGATATTCAAAACCTTCCGGAAGCATATCCTGCGGACTGCAGATGATCACATCTTTTCCATCAAGTTCAAAAAGATCCGGGCACTCCCACATCACGCCGAAACGATGCTTATTTTCAGCAACAACACTTTGGAACTTCCATTCAAAGCCATCCTCACTGTGATAAAGGAGAATCTGGCCGCTGCCGTCAGCAGCACGATTTACAGCAACCATACTGTAAGTTCCGTCCTCATTCCGGAACATCTTCGGATCGCGGAAATCTGCACCGCTGCAGCCCTCCGGAACATCCTTCACATCCAGTACAGGGTTTTTCTCAAATTTTTCATAATCAACGCCATCACCCACAGCAAGACACTGTGTCTGTTCGTCCACAAATCCGCCGTCCTTCTGCGGAACCCGCAAAACACCGGTATACATCAAGAGCTGGCGTCCGTCCGGCAGTTCCACTGCACTTCCGGAAAAACAGCCATCTCTGTCATAGGGCTGGTCAGGCGCAAGTGCTGCCGGAAGATATTCCCAGTGCAGCAGATCTTCGCTGACTGCATGTCCCCAATGCATGGGGCCCCAATAAGGATCATAGGGATGATACTGATAAAAAAGATGATATTTTCCATCATAATAAGAAAATCCATTGGGATCATTCAGCCATCCCACTCTCGAAGAAAAATGAAACTCCGGACGATCTTCTTTTTTGATCCTTTTTTCATAGGTTTCCTCATATCTGCGCGCATCACGCAATGTCTGACTTATCATACTTGATGTCCTCACTTTATTTCTGAAATCAAAATCATGCAGGAATCATAATTACACTGCGGGTTTGGAAGTACCAGCCCTCCGTTCATCAGTGCAGCACCTGTGTAACGAGTTCCTTCTATATTATAAATGGCATCTGCCTTCAATCCCTTTAAGCGAACGCGATATGCTTTCGGATTAGCATGAAGATCTGTATAAACCACGCCAAGGCATGCTGTTTCCTGATTTTTAGAAACATAGCTCCATGCCGTAAAATCACGGTTTTCAAAAGGAGACGTAATTCGATAATAGCGCCCCTGCTGGAACAGCTCGTAATGATCCCCGTAAAAACGGATCTGCTCTTTTGCCTCTGCCTTTTCCTCTTCCGTCATTTTGCTCAGATCCAGCTCATAACCGAATGCACCCTGCATCGCACAGACACCTCTTGTTTTAAAAGGCACCACCCGTCCGTTCTGATGGTTGGGGCATACGGATACATGCGCAGCAACGGCTGACATCGGATAACCAAAAGAGGTTCCGTAATGAATTCGAAGACGCTCAATCGCATCCGAGTTATCACTGCACCAGATCTGAGGCGCATAGTAGAGCATTCCGGCATCAAATCTTCCGCCGCCGCCATTGCAGCCTTCCAGAAGAAGATCCGGCTTTTGCGCCAGCAGATACTCCTGCAGCTCGTACAGGGCCAGAATATAGGCATGGCGTACAGCACCCTGACTGCGCTTTGGATCTGCCGAACTGTAAACATTGTCAATGCTTCGGTTAATATCCCATTTGATATAGGCAATGTCTGCCGAATCAAGAAGATTTTTCAGACATCCCTTGAGATAATCCAGTACCTCTTTATTGGAGAGATCCAGGCAAAGCTGGTCACGGCTTCTGGTCGGCTCTCTTCCCGGCAGCTTCATCGCCCATTCCGGATGCCGGCGGTAAAGATCACTGTCCTCGGAGATCATTTCCGGTTCCACCCAAATACCGAATTTCAATCCCTTACGGTTAATCTCTTCGCCAAGCTCCCTCAGCGTACAGCCGAGCTTTTCTTCATTCACATACCAGTCGCCAAGTGCGCGGAAATCATCCTTACGGTCGCCGAACCATCCATCATCCAGAACCAGCATATCCAGTCCAAGCTTCACTGCTTCATCAGCAATCTCCAGAAGCTTTTTGCCGGTAAAGTCAAAATAAGTAGCTTCCCAGTTATTTACCAGGATCGGCCGTTTCCGGTTCTTCCACGGACTCCGGATCAGATGCGCCTGAAAAGCCTTTGCAACATTGTCGGAAAGTCCGGAAAGTCCCTGATCAGAAAAAGAAAGTACCATTTCCGGAGCAGCCAGACTCTCTCCTGCTTTCAGCTCCCACAGGAATTCCTCGTCCGAAAGACCACCCGTCATTCGAACACTGTCAAACTGATCTTTTTCGATCTGCATGCGGAAGCTTCCGCTGTACAGAAGAGAAAAGCCATAGCACTCTCCGTAATCTTCAGAAGCATTTTTCTCACAGAGAATCACAAATGGATTGTGATGATGGCTGGAATGTCCCCGGTTGCTGGAAATTTCCGTAATGCCGTGATGTACAGGCACGCGTTCAAACTGGCGTTCTCCCGTATGCTTTCCATAAAAATGGATCAGATCCAGATCTCCTTCCAGGAAATCCAGAGACATGCTCATCACCCGCTTAAGCTCTGTCTCTTTCTCTCCCCGGTTCTCCACGATCGCAGCACGGGTAATAATATCCAGTTCCTCATAAACTCCGTACAAAAGCTTCACATAAATCTCGTCATACATGTCTTTCAGCGTGATCACCAGTGTTTCTGCCTGATCTCCCTTTTCGTCAAACAAGGCGGGAAGCCCCGGCAGTCCGTATTTTCCGGATGTGATCTCATGGGATACATAGCGCAGATCCAGCGCAGGCATCTGTCCTTTTACGCCTGCCTTCAGAGCCGTCACACGGTAATCTCCGTTTCCATGTACCGGATATTCCAGAGGATAGTAGTCCATGGAATACGTTCTTCCATCTTTCACATCACCCGGCTGACCGGAAAATCCGTGATCAGCCGGAACGA
>CAMBYR010000141.1 GCA_945872375.1 uncultured Blautia sp.
CCGTCGGCGTCGGAGCTATCGTGATTACACCATTATTTTCTTCTTCCGGTACTTCCACCTCTTCCACAAAGATATCCTCTTCCTCCGGATAGCAGGCTTCGGTATGAATATGCTCTTCTTTTCCGCAGATCAGATTCTGCTGTTCCGGAATCTCTGCAACATCAAAGCACTCATCGGTGTGCTGATGAGCAATGACTTCCGGCTGCGTGCAAATCAGATTTCCTTCTTCATCATAACAGCCTTCGCCATGTACATGCAGAACTACCTCGGGAAGAGCGCATGTCAGATGATGTACTTCCTGCCAGCATACTTCGGTATGGGTATGTCCGCCATCAGAAAAGGCAGACAGAGGATCATCAAAACCGGAGGGCACGTCCGTAAACAGATCCTCTCCTGAAGATCCGCTGCCTTCGGCCTGATCACAGATCAACGTTTTTTCCGTTGCATAGCATTCTGCTGTATGCACATGCTCTTTGATTTCCGGAAGCAGACAGACAAGATTTCCATTTTCGTCACAGCAGCTATCGTCATGAGTGTGAATCACCATGCCCGGGAAATTCAATTTGCAGTTCCATGTCCGCGTCGTACAGGCAGGAACGGTTTCATAGCATTCCTCCGTATGGGCATGCTCCTCGATTCCGCACTGTGCCGGACGCTCCATTGTAATAGCAGGCAAAATCAGCATATAGGTGGTGACAAAGATCACCACTCCGGCAAGACCGTACAGTGTACGATACCATGCCTTTTGTCTGCGTCTCGTTTTCAGAAACGCTTTTGCTCTTTCCAATAATGAATGTTCCATTCCGAATCCCCCTTGTATCTGCTGTTTTAATTGATCTTCCCGATCTGGTTTAATGGCCAGATACGAAAGATCAGCTTACCAACGATTTGTTCTTCTGCCACACAGCCTACCGACTTGCTTCTGCTGTCTACCGATACGGACCGATGGTCTCCCATTACAAACAGACGGCCTTCCGGTACCTGATAAGGCAGCTCTATGTCGCATTCCCCCATAGATTTTTCCGTGAGATAAGGTTCCTCCAGCAGTTCCCCATTTACGGTAACATTTCCCTCTTCGTCAATATCCACCCATTCTCCGGATCTGGCAATCACTCGCTTTACCAGGATTTTGTTATTATAATAAAATGCAATGACATCTTTTTTCTGAAGCTCCGCTTCTTTTAATGAAAGCACAATATCCCCATCAGTCAGAGTGGGGAACATGGATGACCCGTAGATCTGCAAAACCGGTAAAAGCAGAGTTGCCACCAGTACAGCCGCAGCAGCTACGGTAATCAGCGCATAAATCGTACTTCTAAGAGTCTTCCCGTATTCTTTGCGGTATTTTTCCCGCTTCAGCTCCCGTTCCAGTTCTTCTACCGTAGGCATCGGAAGTTTTCTCTGTATTTTTTTCATTTTTGTCACTCTTTATCTATTTATTCCGGCTGTCCGCAACACCAAACCGTTCCATGGCCTTCTGTTCCAGTTCCATACATTTTTTTTGTGTCTGCTGTTCCATGGCCCTGCATTTATCTGCGGTTTCCCGTTCCATTCTTCTGCAGAGTTTCTTTACATTGGTCAGGTACTGTTCTGCTGCTGCCTGAGTCTGTTCCATGACATGATTCATAGCAAGTGAAGCCGATGCAATATTGCCCGCCTCATTTAAAAGGATGGTTTTGTCTTCTGCCTGTTCTTCCAGTTCCTGGACACGATTCCGGAGTCTCTCAATTTCTTTGCCCTGCTCCAGCATCATTTCCAGCAACTCCAGTCTTTTCAGCTTCCGAAGCTCCACTTCACTTCCCTTACTTTTTGTATCTGTTTTTTTTCTCATAATAGCCCTTTTCTTCTATTATAAATTAGATGAAAATATTCATACATTTTGCTTTTATTAGATAATTCTCGGTATATTTCATAATATTGTACACTCTTTTCTTCTTTATTTCAATTATGTTTTCGTGCTTTTCGTAATTTTCGTTTATTTTTATACATTTTTGAAATTCATTTTTATTTACGTGCTTTTTTCGTAATTTTTTGTGAAAATTACGAAAATTATTTCTTTTGTTTTCTTGTGCATTTATAATATTTTTCCACCATTCCTTTTGGTGATTATGACAGAAAAACAGATAAAAAAAGCAGTCAGACCTGCTTTTTCGTTAAAATAAAATCATCACAAAAAAGGACCATAAAAACATCGGACACCCTCTGTTTTTATGATCCTTTTTTACATATCATCTTTCTAATACTCTTTATATACTTCTCTTACACCGTACTCTTCCTGAAATTTCAGGAGATCCGATGCATTTCGAATCAGCATTACTTCCTCGAACTTTCCTGTTTCCAGATCTTTAAAGCCCGCTACCTGCTCTCCGGTACAAATGCTGCACCGAAGAACCGCTTTCTGCCGGACAGGGTCAAAAGAGCCTTTCCCGGTACTCTGCTTTTTCTTTCGAGCAAAAATCCCCATCTTCTTATTCATCCTCAAACATCATATAATCCACATAAAAATCATTAAAATCTTTATCAGAAGACAGATTTACCTCGGAAGATACCCTCACAATTTCCTGAAGGGCCTTTTCCCCGTTCCTGTCATTTAAGTATTGTGCTGCACCGGACAATGAGCTGTTTCCCACCGCTTCAATTCTGTCACAGAGTTCCGGCGGCAGCATGCCGATAGAAACAGCCTTTTCTTTATCCAGTTTATATCCAAAACCTCCCGCCAGATACACATGGGCAATCTGTTCTTTTTCCACCCCGTAGCGCAATATGAGTGTTTCTGCCCCTGCGCGGACAGCCGCCTTGGCAAGCTGGATTTCTCTGATATCTTTGCGGGTAAATGCAATGGTTTTCCCTTCTTCTGTTTCCGCAAGTGGAAATCCATCATCAAAGTATTCTTCCGCCAGCAGACCCGTATCTTCTACAATGCCCGCCTTTACCAGCTCTGCTGCAGTCTCCACAACACCCGTTCCGCAGATTCCGACAGGGGGCTGATCCTGAATGGTTTTCACCTGTGCCTTTCCATCCGCAATTTTTACAGAACAGATGGCCCCGGCAACACTTCCTGTTCCCCAGGTAATATTGCCCCCTTCAAAAGCCGGTCCTGCTGCCGTGGAAGTCACAAGAATCCGGTCCTTATTTCCAAGCGCCATCTCACCGTTGGTTCCCAGATCGACCAGAAGACTGATCTCTTCGCTTTTGTCAAAACCGCAGGCATACAGTCCTGATACGATATCTCCTCCCACATAAGTGGAAATACCCGGCAGAATTTCTACTTCCGCCTCACATTCCTCGCTGTTTAATATTTCCGGAAAACTTTCTTTGATAAAATCGATATTCACAGGTTCAAACGGGTACACTCCGAGAGAATCACAGGGGCATCCCATCAGAAGATGACCCATAGTCGTATTTCCGGCAATGGAAATCCGGTCTATCATTTTCATGGAAATGCCGGTTTCCTCTGTAAGCTGCCGAATTCCTTTCAAAAGATCCCGGCGAATGCATTCCTGCAATTCTTTTTTTCTGCCGTCCACAGATGCCTGAATCCTGGAGATCACATCGGCTCCATAGGCCCTCTGCCCATTAATACAGGTTACCGCATGAAGCTTCTTTCCACTGTCTTTTCCCAGAAGTTCCATGGCGATCGTCGTTGTGCCAATATCTATAGCAACCCGAAAACCGCTTTCTTCTGCCACTTTTTCCGATTCTTCCGTTTTACAGTCGCTTAAAATTTCAAACCGGGATTCATCATTGAATTCAAATGCAATTTTCAGATCCTCCGCAGGATAAAGTCTGCATGCCAGTCTCCATCCGTTTTCCAACTCTTCCTTCGTAAATCTCTTTTCATCTTCAGGGCCTGCCGGCACTTCTCCCTCCAGAATCCGGACTCCGCATTTTCCGCAGCGTCCCTTTCCTCCGCAGGGTGCACTCATATAATATCCTTCCCGAAGCAGAGCGTTCATCAGGGATTCTCCTTCTTCCACCAGAATCCGTCTTGATTCTTTTCCCTGCAGAACCTCAATTTCCGTTTTGGGTATATTACGCAGTTTGCAATTAACATTTGGACATTTTCTGCAGTCATGCTGCGCTTTAAATACCTTTTCATCATCTGTCAGTATAAATACCTGGCAGGAGGTCTTTACAGGGTCAAACATATATCCGCTGCTGATGTCAATACCAAATCTTTTTTTCAGTTCCAGATGCTCCCATGATACACGCTGAGTTTCCATGGAAATATCCTGAGGTGCTTCCAGGCGCTGTAAAATCCCCATTTTATGC
The DNA here is from genome assembly GCA_945872375.1 of uncultured Blautia sp. Classification (GTDB taxonomy): domain Bacteria; phylum Bacillota; class Clostridia; order Lachnospirales; family Lachnospiraceae; genus Blautia_A. Next base: position 4,273 of record CAMBYR010000141.1, read on the forward strand.
TCTTTGCACACTTCCTGAAGTTTTTCCATCATACGGCCTTCCAGCGAGAAAAGAAGATTATCGGCAATAGAATCGCAGAGCATGCCTTTTACATAATCTCCTTCTTCAAATGCTTTGGTACTGCGCTGTTTAATTTCATCGCCAATACTGAGCACTGCATAAATCACCGGAGTTCCGGCCTTGTATTTCTTTGTCTCAATTTCTTTTGGCATCGTACCGAAGCCGAGGATACCGACCGGTCTTGCCAGATCCAGCATTTCATCGCTGATTTCATGATATTCTTCCACAACCTCTTCATATACCGGACTGTCTTCATAACAATCCATTCCATCCAATACCGATTTTAAGTTCAGTTCCGGTACGAGATGGTCGATTTCGTAAAACTGGTTCATTGTTTCCCCCATATGCATCTAATCCCATTCTGCTTCTCGTCTGTATTCTCTGAAGTATTTTCTGGCATCAATTTATTTTCATGTAACTATCAGCGACCGCTGTCCCACGGGATCCTGAACAGTTACTTTCTCTGTATTATACACGATAGGTACATGAAAATCCAGCCTCCCGGCCTTTTCCCCGGAAATGAAATTTTTTTGCTCTGCTTCACCGATCGGGGCAACTGTTCACTCCGTTCACAGTAACCCGATCGGGTCTCTTTGTCATCTTTTTATTGCGGGCTGACTGATCATTTGCTAAAATATTTATATTGAAGAAAATCAGAATCTTCTGATAACTTTACGACAAATTATAAAACAGGAGGATAAGTTTATGGCATTTGACATTACACCTTATGTAGACATGCCGCCGGCAGAAGTACGTCGTCTCATCCGCGAAGGCGTCATTGATTTTCCGACAGCAGGTATGAGCCGCGGTTACGCACAGGCCAATCTGGTAATACTGCCGCCCCAGTATGCTGCGGATTTTGAAGAATACGCAAAGAAAAATCCATTTCCGTGCCCGGTTCTTGAAATCATCAAAGGGACACCGGATACCCACGCTATGGGAGAAGGCGGCAACATCTGTACGGATATTCCCAGATACCGGATTTATGAAAACGGTGTCTTTACCAAAGAACTTACCGATGTTTCTTCTTACTGGGAAGAAGGCTATGTGGGCTTTTTGATTGGCTGTTCCTTCTCTTTTGAGGAATCTCTAATGAAAGAGGGCATCGAGATCCGTCACATTGCTCAGGGACGGAATGTGCCCATGTTCAAGACCAGCATACAGACGGTTCCTGCCGGTCCGTTCTCCGGCCCAATGGTATGCTCCATGCGTCCGATGACGCCGGAAAACGCAAAGAAAGCCTATGATATTACGGCTAAAATGCCGAATGTGCACGGTGCTCCGGTGCAGATGGGCAATCCGGAAGAAATCGGTGTTTCCGATGTTATGAAACCGGATTACGGCGAAGCAGTGGATATCTATGAAGGAGAGATCCCCGTTTTCTGGCCATGCGGCGTAACTCCACAGGCAGCTATCGAAAATGCGAGGCTTCCCGTTGTGATCACACACGCTCCGGGACATATGTTTATTACCGATATTCTAAATGCGGAATTGAATGATTATCTGGAAAACCAGAAAAAGCTTCAGGGATAACCCCCACGAGCGTGCGTTAGAGGTTGCTGCGTGCCGGTGGCACGCGTTTAGCAACGACCGAAGCGGCAGCGTAGATCGAACCCGTTCGAGTCCGACCCGGACTCGAAATCGAGTAGGAGGCTAACCATTAGTTGATTAGCCGTCCTCTCACACCACCGTG
>CAMBYR010000142.1 GCA_945872375.1 uncultured Blautia sp.
AACCGGTCTGGGTATGGCGATTTCCAAAAACATCATTGATATGATGGGCGGTACCATCGAGGTGCAGACGGAGCAGGGCAAAGGTACGGAGTTTATCATTCATCTTGAAATGCGGCTGCAGTCTGAACACAGGAGTGTGGAGAAACTCAAGGAGCTGGAAGGACTGAAGGCTCTGGTAGTGGATGATGATTTCAACACCTGTGACAGTGTGACAAAAATGCTGGTGCAGGTAGGGATGCGTTCGGAGTGGACACTTTCCGGCAAGGAGGCAGTCCTTCGGGCGAAGCAGTCCATAGAAATGAATGATGCATTCAGCGCCTATATTATTGACTGGCGGCTGCCGGATATGAACGGTATCGAAGTTACACGCCGGATTCGTGCTCTGGGAGACGATACGCCGATCATCATCCTCACGGCGTACGACTGGACAGATATCGAGATGGAGGCGAAAGAAGCCGGCGTAACAGCGTTCTGTTCCAAACCCATGTTTATGTCTGACTTAAGAGAATCTCTGCTGACCGCTCTGGGGCAGCAGAAGGCCAAAGCGGAAAGCATCCTTCCTGATCCATATTTACATAATGGATTTAAGGGAAAACGTCTGCTTCTTGCAGAGGATAACGATCTGAACAGGGAGATTGCCCTGGAGATTCTCGGAGAGTATGGCTTTTACACGGACACGGCAGAAAACGGAGAGGAGGCTTTGCATAAGGTATCAGCCTCCAGACCGGGTGATTACGATCTGATACTGATGGATATTCAGATGCCTGTTATGGATGGATATGAAGCTACCCGAAGAATCAGAATGCTGGATCATCCTGCGCTCGCTTCGATCCCCATTGTGGCGATGACTGCCAATGCCTTTGATGAAGATCGCAAAGCCGCAGCAGAATGCGGAATGAACGGTTTTATTTCCAAACCGATCAATGTGGAAGAAATCATACAGGTACTGCAAAGTGTGTTTGGCTGAAAATAATCAATACAGAAAAGAATCCGCGCGGATCATAAAATGGTCTGCGCGGATTTTTTTCTGCATCAGAATATATTTTGTCCCGGAGAAACGTTGGCATATCTTTTGTCAGTTCTGTATTTTTCGGAGATTTTCCAATGCATATTGAAGGGAATCGTTCAGATGCTGCTTCATGAGATCCCCTGCTCCGGCATAATCTCCGGAACGGTAGGCCCGGTAGATCTCTGTATGCATCCGGTTGATCTTTTTCTGCGGCTCTGTTTCTGTTTCATACAGATTGGAAAAAATGGTAAGCTGGCTGCGAAGCTTTTCAGCGGCATGGGTCAGGCGGCTGTTGCTGCAGTAATCATAAAACAACAGATGAAATCGATCAGAATATTCGATCCACTGCGGGATTTCTTCGGGAGAAAGAACTTCTTTGTCTTCGATGATGCTGGTACGCTTAATGACGGTGTCCAGCTCACGGTAAATCACATCATGGTCAGGGTAACTGGCGGAATACAGGATGGCCAGACGGTCCAGATCGCCCATAAACTGATAAAGCTCTGTCAGATCCTGCTCATTCAACGAAATTACGCTGACTCCTACGTTGGAATAATAGTTGACAAGACCGTCCTCCGTCAGACGCGTTAATGCATCCCGGATAGGAGTAGAACTGACATCAAACTGTTCTTTCAGATTTTTCAGTGTCAGCTTTTCGCCTGGAGGGATTTTCTGGCTCAGAATATCTGCACGCAGGATCTCAGCTTTTGGAAGCATTAAAAGAGAATGACGGCACCTTTGTCAATGATATTTATTATGTTTTCTGTGTTCAGGAGGAACTGGGATGCAGAGGCTCCAGGGTGGCGGCAGAGAGAATCAGACCGGATATCGGTGTGGCTGTTGATATTTCTCCCGCACATGACTATCCCTGTGATCTGGAAGGCAGCAATGCGCTTGACGAAGGAATCGGCATCAAGATCTGTGATCCTTCTGTTGTCTGCGATGAGGATGTCGTTGCGGCGATGATCGGGTGCTGTGAAGAAAACAAGATCAAATATCAGCGGGAAGTGATCGACCAGGGAGGTACGGATGCTTCCAGTATGAATCTTTCCGGAATGGGTGTGCGTGCAGGCGGGATCGTGGTTGTGACCAGATATCCCCATTGCCAGAGCGCCGTGGCATCTAAAAAGGATATTGAAGCAGGCGTGGATCTGATCACGGCATTTTCCGGAAAAGTATTTGACAGTTTTTAACCGAATCAGGAGACAGCAGATGGAAACGATAATTTTGAAAAACACCGGAATTCTGACAATGAACGACGGTTCTGAGGTCAGACATGGAGATCTGTGGATTTCAGATGGAAAAATCCGGAAAATATTTTTTTACGATGAATCGGAAAAACAGGCAGATTCATCCCGGGATCCCGGGACTGATATTTCGGAACCGAGAATCCTGGACTGTACCGGGTGTACGGTCATTCCCGGGCTGATCGATTCCCATGTTCATTATGATGAAGGCTACAAGGGAGATTTTTTCCTGGCATCCGGTATTACTTCTGTCCGCAATATGCGGGGCTTTGAAGGACATGCCAGATGGAGGGATGAGATTCTGGAAGGAAAACGGAGAGGCCCTTACATATATTCCAGCGGCCCTGTATATGATGGCGAAGATCCCACGATCATCGATAATGACAATGTGATTCTTCACACCGAGGAGGATGTGGAGGAAGCAATCCGATACACCAGGGAGAACGGGTTTCTCTGGATGAAAACCTATCCGTCCATTGAACCGGAGCTTTACCGGTACCTGCTCAGAAGATGCAGGGAGGAGGGACTTCCGGTGTGCGGACATATGACAAAGAAAATGAACGATAAGATCCTGGCAGATGAGGGGTATATCTGCTGTGAGCATACCAGCTCCCTTCCGTCGGATCCGGAGACGATCCGTTATCTGGCAGAAAGCGGTATGTGGTTCTGCCCCACACATGTGGTCTGCGAAACACTTCCGGATTATGTCTGGAATGGAAAGCTGCTGAAAGATCTGCCTCATTATATGGATCTTCCGGAATGTGTGAGAACACAGTGGGAAGAGTCCAATAAGGATATTATTGCCAATTACCGGAAGCTGAACATTCATCCGGATTTTCAGACGATTATTGACAGGGGAACCACATTTCTGAAATATTCCCATAAAGTGATGGCCGGAACGGACTGTGCATATCCGGGAATCGTACCGGGATTTGCCATGGCGGATGAACTGGAAAAGCTTGTGGATGTCTATGGACTGACAGAGTATGAAGCATTGTGCGCGGCAACCTGTTATCCTGCAGAGCACATTGGGATTGAAAAAGAAAAAGGCAGAATCATGCCCGGAATGGACGCGGATCTGGTGGTTCTGGAGGGAAATCCTCTGGAAGATGTGGGAAATGTCCGCAAAATCAGATGGGTATTTCAGGGAACCAGGTTCTGGAGCAGTGAAGCTTTACAGCAGATCCTTACTGCTGATGGCAAAATAAAAAAAGACGAAATGGAATCTATTTCATTGAAGAGAGGAGAAAAATTATGAAAAAGGCAATTGCTGTGCTGGCCGCAGCCTGCACCCTTACAATGGCACTTCCTTCTGGTGTATATGCTTTGCGGCAATTGCAGCGGCGCGAAAGGGGCTGTCCGTGACCCTGGTGGAAAAAGGAGCTGCAGAGCGGAGCGGCTCTGCGGGGACGGGATTTGACCACTGGGAGTCTGCATGTACCAATCCATGTTCCGGCGTAACACCGGAAGAAATTGCGGAGGCCTATGTCAATGAGCAGGACTGGTACAGCAATGGCATCGCACATTATATCGAGTGCAGAGAGGGATATGACCGCCTTCTGGATCTGGAAGCTTTTGGGGGAAAGATCCGCGATACGGAAGATGAGTTTCTGGGAGCGGAGTTTCGTGATGAGCAGAGCAAGCTGATGTTTGCCTATGATTATAAAAATAAATTCACGATCCGCGTCTGGGGTTCTACTTTTAAGCCCGCACTTGTAAAAGAACTGAAGCGTCTTGGCGTGCGGATTCTGAACAGAACAGAAGCGACAGGACTGCTGGTATCCAAAAAAGAAAAACGGGGCGTGGGCGCCATGGGAATGAATGTACATACCGGTAAGTTTTACATCTTCCGGGCGAAAGCAACGGTACTGGCCATGTCCCGCCCGGCGCGCGTGTGGCTGTTTGATTCGGACCTGACCGGTCTGTGTGAATTCCGGCCGATGCAGAGCATCGGAAGCGGACATGCCATGGGCTGGAGAGCAGGCATGGAATTTACCATGATGGAAAAGTCGGTCCGCGCAGAATTTTCAGCGGCAGGAAGAAGCTTTCCTCCCTATGGTGCAGGAAATAATCACAATACCTGGTATGCGGCAACCATGGTTGATGCCAGAGGCGTGGAAATCCCTTATGTAAATCGTGACGGGGAAGAACTGAAAACCGTATCAGAGCGCTATTATCCGGCGCCCGGACAGAAGTTTTTCCTGAAGGGCGGCGTGATCGACAATCCCAAGTATGAATACCGCGGTCCGGAAACACTGGATTTTGAGGAACTGGTGAAACGAGGCTATCAGCTTCCTTTCTATGCGGATCTGAGCCGCATGCCGGAGGCGGAGCGCAGAGTGATCTGGGGCATGATGGTCGGAGAGGAAGCCAAGACAAAAATTCCGATTTATCAGAATTATACGGAACGTGGGTTTGACCCGGAGAAGCATATGCTGCAGAGCTATGGAACCGGCTGGCAGTCGGCAAATTTCCTGGAGCAGGAGCGGCAGTTTTTTGGTGCGCCCGGCGGTATTATGCATGACTGGGATCTGAAAACAAATATCGACGGTATTTATGCTGCAGGCGATCAGCTTTATGCATCGGACTGTGCCGGATTTGCCTGTGCCACCGGATATTATGCAGGAAGAAAAGCTTCTGACTATGCGAAAACGGCAGAGCCCGGAGAAATCAGCCGGGAAGATGTGGAGGCAGAAAAGGAGCGTCTGTATGCACCTCTCTTTGTTGAGAAGGAAGAGGGAATCGGCTGGAAGGAACTGAATAAGGCGATTTCAAAGGCCATGCAGAACTACTGCGGAGGCGTGAAATGTGAAGCACTTCTGAAGGAAGGGCTGGATCTGCTGAAAAGTTTTGAGGAGGATATCGTTCCGAAGCTTACGGCCTCAAACCCCCATGAACTGATGAGAACGCATGAAGTGCTGGATATTCTGACAGTAGCAGAGATCGTACTGCATGCTTCTCTTGCGCGAAAATCAAGCTCAGAGCCGCTGTTTTTCCGCAGAAGTGATTTTCCGGAAATGGATCCGCCAAAGGACCGGAAACATATCGTCATCCATCAGGAGGATGGTGTGGTCATGACCCGGGACGTGCCTCTGGATTTCTTCGGAGAACTGAAGACAGAGTATGAGAAGCGGAATCAGGATTATATTCATGAGTTGGAGAACATGAAGGGAGGGAGACAGCCGTGAGAAAAGTGGAATTTACCGTGGAGCCGGTGCCGTGCAGCACGATGCCCCTAAAGTATGACGATTCCCTGTGCATCGGCTGTAATCGCTGTGCCAGTGTATGTCAGTGTGATATCCTTCTGCCTTTCGGAAAAAGGGGAGAGCATCCGATCGTGATGTATCCGGGTGAGTGCTATTACTGCGGTGCCTGTGTGATGGTATGCCCGAACCCGGGGGCAATCACCCTTCAGCACCCCCTGATGAACAGGGCAAAATTTGTACCCGTGAAAAAATAATCAACTGATGACAGTTTTTTTCATATAATAGATAGAATGGCAGTTCTATATGAGGTATGAAAATGCCGGATCAGAAAATCGATAATCTGTTAAATCTTGCACTGGATTCAACAGATAGAGAACGGGAAAAATCCTGGAACCTGAATGTTGGATATAATGAAGAATTACAGCTTTGGGACGTGATCGTGAAATACAGCGGCTCTTCAGAAGGGCTTCGCGGTGAGGGAATCACGGTCGTTCCGCTGTTGGGAGGCTTTGCAGCAGTTACTCTGCCGCAGAGCCTTTTGCATTCCTATGCGGCGAGAAC
>CAMBYR010000143.1 GCA_945872375.1 uncultured Blautia sp.
TTATGGCAACCTCCTGCTGTCCGGCATGGTCGATGATGGCGAAGAAGCTGTTCCCGAAACAGAGTGACTGTATTTCCATGGCTCTGACGCCCATGGTTCTCACGGGACGCCTGATTAAAAAAGAACACCCCGGATGTAAGGTTGCTTTCATCGGACCGTGTGCAGCGAAAAAGCTGGAAGCCAGCCGTCGTACCATCCGAAGCGATATCGACTTTGTCCTGACCTTCGAGGAAGTGATGGGTATGATGGAAGCAAAAGAAGTAGACTTTGACCAGCTTGAAGAAGTAGACTGCATGCATGGTGCCAGCGGGGACGGACGTGGATTTGCTGTCAGCGGAGGAGTGGCAAATGCCGTTGCCAACTGTATTAAAGAACAGTATCCTGATTTTGAGATCAAAATGGAACGTGCAGAAGGTCTTGCAAACTGTAAGAAGCTTCTGAACATGGCAAAGGCCGGAAAATATAATGGATATCTTCTGGAAGGCATGGCGTGTCCGGGAGGATGTGTAGGCGGAGCCGGAACGGTACAGCCGATTGCAAAATCCACGGCAGCCGTGGGATTCCATAAAAAGGTTTCCACCAATGCGCATGCCCTTCGAAGCAATTATAAAGATCTTCTGGAAACCCTGGAGGAAGATGATCTTAAACGGCCGGAAGAATAATCCGGTCTCCCATGAGCAAAACCAGATAGAATGATTCAGAAACACCCTCTGTGAGAAACTTCGCGCAGAGGGTGTTTTTTGGCAGTTTTCCGTGAGAGAAATAGGTTTTTTACGAAATCTTAAGAATTATTTTGTGCTTTTCTTAAGAGAGGCTGTGTAAACTGGTGGAAAACATGGAAATGCTATGGAAGAGTATTATCAAAATATAGCTGAATGTACAAGCGAGTGGGAGGAATGTAACGTGAATAAGATCAGTGTTGTGGTTCCCTGTTTTAATGAAGAAGAAGTTCTTCCGGCTTATTACAGGGAAATGTGCAGGATTATGGAGCAGATGTACACGGAAGAATTTGAATTGATTTTTGTGGATGATGGTTCCAGAGATCATACACTGGAAATTTTAAAAAGCTTTCACGACAGCTCACCTGTGTGCTGATCGGGGAGCGTCCGGGCCTTCTGACCAGTGAAAGTATGTCTGCCTATATAGCACTGGATGCCCGTCCGGATATGTCGGAATCGGATTATACCGTGGTATCCAATATCAGCCGATGCGGCATGCCGCCTGTGGAAGCGGCAGCATATATTGCAGATCTGATGGAAAAATTACTGCATAATTATGCAAAAAATATGTAAAAAAAGTGTTGGCAAATAAAAAGTGAAAGACTATACTTTGAAAATCATAAGGCAACGGTGTCGAAAAAGATTCCGTTGCCTTTTTCTTTTTTAAAAAAGCGAAAAAGGGTGAGGAAATTTACAATCCCCTGCCTGAGAAATTTCTGGAAGAAACGGAAAGGATATAAGAAAAATGGCAAAATTCATAGGAAAAAAACTGCTGCAGTATGTGATCGTTTTGTTTTGTGCAAGTCTGATCATTTTCGGGATGGTTCGTTTGAATAAGACGGATCCGGTATCTGTCATTGTAGGTGGAAAACAGACGACGGAGGAAACAGTTGCCAATATCAGAAGGGATTTTAATCTGGATAAAAGCCTTCCGGAGCAGTACCGGATCTGGATATCCGGTATCTTTCGCGGTGATTTTGGAACCAGCTTTCAGTACCGTCAGCCTGTATCGGAACTGATCGCCAGGAGACTTCCTGTAACGGCCGGTATCGTAATCCTGGCAACGCTGATTGCCGTGGCCATTGCGATTCCTACAGGAATCCTTACCGCTGTCAAACAGAATACGCCGCTGGATACGGCTATTTCGGTCATTCAGCTTGTGCTGGTGGCCAGTCCGCCATTTTTGACAAGTATTTTAATGATTGTGTGTGTGTCCATTGTGGCTCCCGGATATGCGTTTACCGGATCCTTCAGTAATTTCGGGGAATTTCTTTCCAGAATCAGTCTTCCGGCTGTGGCTCTGGCTTTTAGCATGATTGCGCTGACCTCCCGTGTGATGAAAACGAGTATGGTGGAGCAGCTTCAGGCAAACTATCGGATGGTTGCCACGGCAAAGGGAATTGGTAATTAATCCATTATCTGGAAGCACTGCCTGAAAAATGCCCTGATTCCTGTGATTATTATTCTCGGTACCCAGATCAGTATCCTGATGGTTTTCATATTCCTGACCATCAGCACCATTCTGGATATTCTGTATATGGTCATTGATCCCAGAATCCGCCAGAAATAAAGGGAGGAAACGAAAATGAAAATCAAAACATCCACAAAAAGAAAACTGAAGAGTTTTTTTACCGTACCGTTGATCATTTCCATGGTGATTCTTCTTGGAATCCTGATTATGGCTCTGTTTGCGGAAATGCTGGCACCTTATGATCCAAATGCACTGGACCTGGCACATATGCTGGAAGGTCCGAGCATGGCACATTTACTGGGTACAGATAAGACAGGACGCGATCTTCTTTCCCGGTTGATCATAGGATCTCAGGCGACGATCCTCAGTGCATTTGGTGTTGTCTTTATTTCTGCAGTCATTGGAATTCCCTTTGGCCTTCTGGCAGGATATTACGGAAAATGGATTGATATGATTCTGATGCGTGTTTCGGATATTATCCTTGCCTTTCCCTCTCTGCTGCTTGCGTTTATTTTTGTTTCTGCTTTCGGAAGAGGAATGTTTAATTCGGTGCTTGCCCTGGGTATTGTCTATGTTCCTATGCTGGCAAAGCTCACGCGTTCCATGGTGATGGTGGAAAAAAACAAGGTATATGTGGAAGCCGCACATTCCATTGGTTATTCCAATTTGAATATTATGATCCGTCAGATTCTTCCAAACTGCATCGGAATCCTGATCGTACAGATGACATTGGACATCGGCTATGCCATTCTGGACCTGGCAGGGTTAAGCTTCCTGGGACTTGGCGTACAGCCTCCTACGGCGGACTGGGGTGCCATGTTGGAGGACGGACGAATCGTTATTACTTCCGCTCCGCTGGTTTCCATTGCCCCGGGTATTATGATTATCATTACGGTAGTAGCCCTCAACATTTTCAGTGACGGTGTTCGCTCTTATCTGGATCCGTCGCAGAGAAAGCTTCCGTCCATGAGAAAATTCAAAAAGATGGTAGGTGCAGAAAATGAGTGATTCCATTCTTGAAATACAGAACCTGAAAGTAAATCTGATGTCGCCCCGGGGTATTGTTCATGCGGTGCGAAACATTAATTTGAATATCGGAAAAGGAGAAATTCACGGCCTTGTCGGGGAAAGCGGATGCGGTAAATCCATGACGGCCAAGTCTGTTCTCCGTCTTCATGATGAAAAGAAGATGCTTTATAGAGGAAAAATTCTTTATAAAGATAAGGATCTTCTTACTGTAAAGCCAAAAGAACTAAAAGGCATTCGCGGAAATGAGATTTCCATGATTTTTCAGGATCCGATGACCTCGCTGAATCCGCTGTTTACAGTCGGATATCAGCTCACAGAAATACTGAAAGAGCATGGAAAAGAAAAAAAGAAGGATTATCGGCAGGATGTTTACAGGCTTCTGGAGGAGGTTGGCATTTATCCTCCGGAAAAAAGATATGCGCAGTACCCGTTTGAAATGAGCGGAGGCATGCTTCAGAGGGTCATGATCGCCATGGCGGTTGCCTGCAGGCCGGAGCTTCTGATTGCGGACGAACCGACAACGGCACTGGATGTAACGGTTCAGGAACAGATATTAAGTCTTTTTAAAGAACTTCGCCGGCATCGAAACATGTCCGTGCTGATCATTACACATAACTTTGGAGTGGTTGCAGAAATTTGCGATAAGGTTTCTGTTATGTATGCCGGAACCATCGTGGAATCCGGAACCGTACGGGAGGTTTTTGATGACGGAAAGCATCCCTATACCAGAGATCTGATCCGAAGCATTCCCAAAAGCGGAGAGCGCGGCGGGAAGCTTGTAACGATTCCCGGAACACCTCCGGATCTTCGGGAAAAAATAGATGGATGTCCCTATGCACCGAGATGCGCCTGGGCAGATGAGACATGCAGAACGAAAAAACCTGTTCTGGAAAGCATATCTGATACCCATCAGTTTGCCTGCCACAAAGGAAATCAGATATAAGGAGAACAGTTATGGAAAAATTATTTCAGATTCAGCATTTAAAAAAATATTATCCCATTGGTGTGAAAAGAGAAAAGGGAAAGCCGGAAGAGGTAATCAATCTGAAGGCTGTGGATGATGTAACCTTCTCAGATGGTACACCGATGACAATGGATGACGTTCTGTTCTCTGTAAAACGTTATCAGGATCCGGATCTTGCATCCTATCTGCTCTGGATGTATGACAGTGTGGAAAGCATTGAGCAGACGGGTGACTGGCAGTTTACCGTAAAACTGAAACAGCCGGATGCTCTTTGGAAACATACCTTTGCAACAACAGCCGGTATGATTCACTCCAAGGCTTATGTGGAAGCACACCCGGATGATTACGGTACTGCTACCGGCGGCGTTCTTGGAACCGGTCCGTATGTATATGAAAGCTGGGATGTGGGCAATCAGATTACCATGTCCTATAATGAAAACTGGTGGAATAAGGATGCAGGTGAGCCGCAGGTGAAAAATCTGAACTTCCTGATCATTCCGGAAGACACGACACGAGTTATGGCATCCACTTCCGGCCAGATCGATATCAACCTTCAGCAGCCGGTGGATATGCTCAGCGATCTGGAAAAGGCAGAGGATGTGGATCTTCTGAAGATTCCGTCCATGGGTCTGGAGTTCCTTTCCTTTAACTGCAAAAAAGCACCGTTTGATGATGTAAACGTAAGAAAAGCCATTGCATATGCGATCGATGATGTCAGCATGCAGGACAATGTAATCAAAGATTTCGGAACACTGACCAATGGTATGCCTGTTCCGGAAAGCCTGTTCCTGTTTGAAGAGGATACCTGGAAAGAGTACGAGGCAAATTGTGAGAAATATTCCTATGATATGGAAAAAGCCCAGGAATGCCTGGCAGCATCTGCTTATCCGAATGGTTTTGAATGTACCATTACCGTTGACCAGAAATCCATTACCAACTCCATTGCGCTGATCCTTCAGCAGCAGCTCTCCATGCTTGGCATTACCGCATCCATTGAAAAAGTATCCAATGATGAAGTGGTTTCCCTGCAGTTTGGTTCCGGTATTGACGCAGATGGTGTTCGGCCATATGACATCGGTATCTTCGAGTGGTCATCCGACTTCCCGGATCCGTCCGGTGTTCTGACTCCTCTGTATATGTCTAAGAACTCCGGTGACGGCGGTTCCAACTCCTGCGCATACAGCAACGAAGAGGTAGACGAGCTTCTCAGCCAGCAGGCAGCTTCTTCTGATACTGCAGAAAGAACAGAACTGATGCTGAAAGCACTGGATATCATCAATGATGAAGTGCCGAACTATATCTGGACTCACCAGAACTGGCTGTTTGGCGTAAATAAACGTGTGACTTCCGGTGTATCTCAGCTTACCGGAGCATGGTTCTGGAACTTCTATGTAAAAAATATGACCTTAGAGGGATGATAAAATGAATATTCAGGAGAAAACAATTTTTGCCATGTGGTCGGAAAATACACCGGCTGCAGTTGTAAAGGACAGGGAAAACATTGTGTTTGAAACAAAGGACTGCTTTAATAATCAGCTTCTGGGGGAAGATGCGGTTCTGGATGCGCTGGACTGGAATGCAATCAATCCTGCTACGGGTCCCGTATTTATCGAAGGTGCCATGCCGGGGGATGTACTGAAGGTCTCCATTCTTGATATTGAAGTTGGTCCTGTGGGAACGATGGCGGCAATTCCGAATGACGGAGTGCTGGGAAAAGATTTCACAAAAAGTGTTCTGAAAAAAATACCTGTCAAAGACGGGATGGCGGAGTTTTCTCCTGATATCAGGATTCCCTGTAAGCCTATGAGCGGTGTGAT
>CAMBYR010000144.1 GCA_945872375.1 uncultured Blautia sp.
TCGGGATTTCCATGCATAAATGCATGGAAACGCCTCGCGGGATATTACCTGTGAACAGTAACTTTTCCTTTTCTTCATGACATGGGCGGTACAGGAGTCGGTCTGCTGGGATCAAAAACCTGAGATGCGTCAAACAGGTCGGCAACGAGCTCGGGATTATAATACATACGATATCCATCCAGATTTCTTCTTCCCATTCGGAAGTAGTTATCCCTCATCTGTACATAATACTGACTGGAATCCACATTACAGAAATAATTATATCCGCAGCTCTTCAGATATTCAAATTTTTCTCCTGAATAGTCCTCTATACCGGCCAGGTCTGCGCCAAACGCAAAGATAATAATATCGGTGCCTCCAATCAGAGGATCCACATTTTCTTTGAACCTCTGGGTATCTGCCTGCAGACGGTCCAGACTGATTTCTCCGACATTCAGATGGCCCCAGGTATGACTTGCAAAGACCCATCCCTCTTCCTTCATGGCTGCTGCTACAGTAATCGCACCGCCTCGTTCGTTTTCAATATTGAAATCCGGATGTTCCTCCAGCCATTTTCTCTTTACATCATCCAGATCCTCCGGCCGGGTAGCATAACTGCTGTCCGTCCGATAACCCAGGATACCGTTGTAGCCTGTAAGAGCGATAATGCCTTTCGCCCCTTTATAGGAAAAGTCCGGGTGTTCTTCCACGAACCGGTCGATCAGCGGCACCATATCATAATCTCCGATGGAGATACTTCCGTCATCTTCCACATATTCATTTCTGATTTTTCCTTCACTGTCCACGATCAGTTTGGATGCAAATCCATCACCATCCATGTAATGATAGTAGCACACATCATCCTGTGAAAGAATAAACGGAATTTTTCCCGGCGGGAGGAGGATCTCTCCCGGAACAAGATTTCCGTTTTCATCGAAGGCAGCCAGGTCATATATGCTGACCATTACGTAGCCCTTCTCATACATGGTCTGAGTGATCTTGTTAAACTCATCTATGGTGGTCATTACCTGATCGTAATCGCCTGCCTTATAATCGCCGTCAAATGCCTTGGATGTATCTTTGATCAGTGTATGATAAAAAATATGGGTTACCTGTTCCGGCGACCAGGAAACACAGCTTTGTTTCAGCTTCAGATATTTTCTGGCGTATTTCCGGACTGTTTCATTGGTGGCATAATCCGGATCCTGTTTTAAAATACGGATAGCCGTATCATAATCATACTGCTGAGCATACTGTTTTGCTCTGCGCAGCCGTCTTCTTCGAAGGGTTTCCTCCTCTTCTTCGGCTGCTGAAAGATCTTCCTCTGACGACTCCTCGCCAGCTGTTTTTAATTCTTCCTCTGATTCTTTATCTGCAGACTCGTCAGGCGCTTCCCCTGATTTTTCATCTGTGGAATCACTTGATTTTTCTTCGTTTTCCTCTCCCGTTACTTTTTTCTGAGAGGATGCCTCTTCTGTGGTTTTTTGTTCATCAGACGCGGCTATCAGACCCTTTACCCGGGCCTGTATCGTCTTTCCGGCTTCGCTGACTTCCTCCGGAACACCTGTAAGCATAAACAAAATGATGATCGTGGCTGTCGCAGAAACAGCTGCTGTCAGAATCATCTGCAGAATCACCCTTCTTCTGCGTTTTTTAAAGATCTTTTTTCGCTTCTTCTCCCAAAGCTCCATGGCGTTTTTTTCTTCTTCTGTCAGTTCTTCCCTCGCTGCCAGCAGCTCGTCCATGCGCTCCTTTTTATCTCTCTTATTTTTCATTTTTACCCCTTTAATTCTTTTCTTTACCGTTTTTCTTTATTCCAACCAGAAGTTCCGTTCCCCTCTTACTGAAACTCCCGGTTTTTGTGATAATCTGTACCCGCTGCAAAAGTTCATCGTAACTGTTATTCGTCTTTATTATAACATACTGCACTTTTCGCATAGTAATATTATTATAACTATAATTCGTCAAAATATCTACCGCTTTGCATAGAAATGAATAAATTTACCGCAAGAACCCAAAACTAATTGCCTTTTCTGCTAAATAATGTTAGAATATACTACGCAAAACAAATGTTTCGGCAAAACAGTCATTTCACATAACGACTGCCCTGCAATTATAATACAACACATATCAGGAGGATTCCCATGAGTACAGTAACCATCGTGCTTCTTGTGATTCTGGTAATTTTGATCGGAGTATTAATCGCATTATATTTCTTCGGCAAAAAAGCTCAGAAAAAACAGGAAGAACAGCAGGCACAGATTGAAGCATCCAAACAGACCATTTCCATGCTGGTCATTGATAAAAAGCGAATGCCCTTGAAGGATTCCGGCCTTCCGCAAATGGTCATCGATCAGACACCAAGGCTTATGCGCCGGTCAAAACTTCCCATCGTCAAAGCAAAAGTCGGTCCGAAGATTTCCATTCTCATTGCAGACGAAAAAGTATTTGAACTGATCCCCGTAAAAAAGGAAATCAAGGCAGAAGTCAGCGGACTTTATATCGTAGGAGTCAAAGGAATCCGTGGATCCCTCGAAACTCCGGTTAAGAAGGAAAAATTCTTCAAACGTATTTTCAAAAAGAACAAAACAAAATAAAACACAAAACCGGTCAGACACATTCAAAATGTACCTGGCCGGTGTTTTTTTCATTTCAACGCTCAGGATCGCCGTTCCTACAGCGCTGCCCCGACGGCATCGCGATTTTCTGCCTGAATGGAGAGAATACAGTCCGCAACATGACCCTCATTCATATTAAGCGTATAATCAATTTCCATCCCTATACGTTTTTCTTCTTCCAGAAGCTTCAGTCCGGTGGTGGAAATTCCCATCTCAATGGTTCCAAACGGAGTAGAATAATAGGTCATATTCTTTTTCCCCTGTTCAAATACCATATGTACATTTACAAGTCCCTGTTTTCGTACTTCCACACCTTTTGCCGACATTTTAATATAATTCACTGTCGGTTCTGCAGAATCATCCAGAATCTCCTCATACCGAAGATAATGGCTTCCATTACGAAAATAATACATGCCCGGAACTACAATCTCGATGGGTTCCTCATCCTGATCCCCCATCATCATCTGAAGTCCCCGTACATGAATCAGCACTTCCTTATCCATAAATTTCTCCCTAGTATTTTTCAATATCAATTTTCTGTGTCATTTCCACATCATATGGAAGAATCGAGTTTGCAAAATCCTTGAATTTCTCTGCCAGGTCACTGACATAAAAACGATAGGGAAACTCTTCCTGCTCTTTTCCCGTGCTCAGAAGATCCTTGTCCCGAAGCAGACGCTTCAGCTCCAGAGCCGTCTCATATGCCGGATTGACCAGCCGTACGCCTTCGCCCATTACCTCCCCGATCGTCGAACGAATCAGCGGATAGTGGGTACATCCAAGGATCAGTGTATCAATTTC
This sequence comes from uncultured Blautia sp., assembly GCA_945872375.1. Taxonomy (GTDB): domain Bacteria; phylum Bacillota; class Clostridia; order Lachnospirales; family Lachnospiraceae; genus Blautia_A. The sequence goes on from CAMBYR010000144.1 coordinate 3,399, forward strand.
CCGTTCCTTTAATTCCCGGAGATACCGTCTGGCAACCTCAAAGGTCACCGGATCATGAAGCCAGCCTTCTTCCACCAGTGGAACAAACAGCGGACACGCCTTTCCGATCACGGTAATCTCCGGATCGATCCTGCAAAGAAAATCCTCGTGAATTCCGCTTCCTACCGTACCAATGGTGCCGATCACGCCGACACGTTTGTTTTTTGTCTCAGCAGCAGCCACCACTGCTCCCGGTTCGATCACGCCAATGACCGGAATATCCAGATTTTCTTTCACCGCATCCAGGGCAAAGGCACTGGCCGTATTGCAGGCGATAACGATGGCCTTTACCTGCTGCTCCTGAAGAAAGCGAACGATCTGGCGGGAATAGCGGATGATCGTATCCTTCGACTTGCTTCCATAGGGCACCCTGGCAGTATCTCCAAAATATACAATTTTTTCTGAAGGAAGATTTCGCATAATCTCTCTGGCAACCGTAAGTCCTCCTACACCGGAATCAAAAACCCCGATCGGAGCATCTCTGTCTATCTTCATGGCTTCCTCTCCATCTCAGCTTCCCAAACCCGGAAACTGCATTTCTTTTCCCATGCCCGACATATCCAAAGGCATTTTTTTCATTCTATCACCAATCAAATACTTTCGCAAGCCAGAAGCAAATCTTTCCCTCGTTCTCCTGATTCTCCGTTTTCGAAAAACAAAACTCCGGATACAGGGTTCCCCACCAGGCGACCAGATTATTTTGCAGTCCCATATGGGAATACCGGGCTTCCATTTCTTTCAGACCACTGAAACAGAGAACAACTGCCAGTATGATTGCCGTCAGTGCTGTTATCCTGTCTTTCATATTCACATGAACCTCTTTTCACCGATGCCGCCAATTTTCCACAGACGGCTTCTTATTTTTCCATAGTATTCCACCGCTTTCCACCACTTATTCCAAAAACACCTGCAATTCCTGTTCCCTGCACTGAATATCCGGCAGTACGGGCATGGTTCCCGAGTCATACCACTGATGATAAACCTCCCGCAGCGTGACCCCTCTTTTCTGCCGGCTGCTGCTTCTGTTTTCCAGAAGTCCCGTAAGATATTCCCCCACGGATTCTCCGCTGCTTCCTTTCCAGTTCAGCACTGTTTCCGGATTTTCCGTCCGGAAAACATACACGTTTTCCCCGGTAAACGGCTCCTGCTTCAGATACTGCAAAAGTCCCTCCCAGCTTCCGTCTGACAGCATGCGGCTGCCGAAAATCAGCACCTGAAGGTGTCCCATATCCAGATATTTTTCCTGGGAGCGGTCATAAACTGCCTCAATTTCTTCATAGGTCTTTCCGGAAATCCGCAGCGTTTCTGCTCCCTCCTTCTCCTGGCTTTTGTCTGCCCCGGAAGCTCCGGGAAGTTCCGGCATTCCATAGATCAGCACCAGTCCTTCCTCCGAATGATCGGCCCCAAGAGCAAGGGGATACAGACGTTTTTCCGGTTCCACACCGGCACAGCCGCAAAGGAACAGAAGCAGGGAAAGAGCTGCTGCCGCTGCCGCCTTTTTCTTTCGCTTCTCCTTTCCCCAAAACATCAGGCATATCTGAAGAATCAAAAGACCCGGAACAAAAATATATCCCAGATACATACCGAAATATTCTTCAATTCCTTTCCCGTTCCAGTTCAGAACAGACAGAAGATACACCACGGGCATCAGCCAGTACCGTCCTGTTCCAAGACCGGCTTTCCGGATGATCTGATGTCCGTAATGAAACAGGCTTCCCAACGCAAACAAAAGACTGTAAAGCAGAAATGCCATCCACAGCACATCAAAGCGGGCCAGCACATTTCCGGGAAGATCTGCACCTGCCAGAAGGGGAATCACCGGGTAAGCCTCGGCCTCAAGACGCTTCCATCCAAATACAGCCGGAAAAAGGATCAGCATTCCGATGATCATGGCTCCCAGCGTGCAGATTCCCAGAGACAGCGGCTTCCAGGCACTTCCCGTCTTCTCCACATTTTTCAGGATAAACGGCACCAGCCCGATTCCCGAAAACGCGCAAAGAACTCCATAAGTGCTTCGCAGATATTCCTCTGTTCCAAAATCCCAGACCTCTGCCATTTCCCGGAGATACGAAATCCTGCTTTCTCCCAGGCAGAGAAGCATCATCAGAAAAACGCCTCCCAGCAAAAAACCACCGGATATTTCTGCCACTCTTCCGCGCCTCTGCATTCCCTTATGTGTTCCGAATGCGCAGACAGCCGCTGCCAGAAAGGAAATCCATTTTCCGGGAACTCCCGTCAGAAGGCTTGTGGGAACCACTTCTTCAAGAACCGTCAGAAGAAAGGCTCCGGTAATGACGATATAACTAAAAAAAAACAGTCCGAACAGTCTGCTGAAAAATACGCCCGAGTTCCTTTTCAGATCAGAATAATATGGCTCCAGACGAATCAGAAAAATCACATAAAACAAAAGAATGATCATC
>CAMBYR010000145.1 GCA_945872375.1 uncultured Blautia sp.
CGTGTGGAAGCCAGCCGTAACTTTGCAAACAAGATCTGGAATGCTTCCCGTTTCATTATGATGAACCTGGAAGGAAAAACCATTACCGAACCGGAAGATGTCAATGCACTGTGCGCAGAAGATAAATGGATCCTTTCCAAGCTGAATACCGTGATCCGTGAGGTTACGGAAAATATGGAAAAATACGAGCTTGGAATTGCCGTACAGAAGGTTTATGACTTCCTGTGGGATGAGCTCTGCGACTGGTATATTGAGCTTGCCAAGGTACGTCTGTGGAAAGCAGAGGAAAATCCGGAGGCTGCCAATGCAGCGCTGTGGACACTGCGTACCGTCCTGACCGAGGGACTGAAGCTTCTGCATCCGTATATGCCGTTTATTACCGAAGAGATCTACTGTACACTCCTTCCGGAAGAAGAGTCCATTATGATCTCACCGTGGCCGCAGTACAGAGAAGACCGCTGCTATGCGCAGGCGGAAGCGGAAATTGAAGGCTTCAAGGAAATTGTCAGAGGTATTCGAAATACACGTAATGAGATGAATGTTCCCCAGAACCGTAAGACCGGCGTTTACATTGTCGGAAAAGACGGGGAGATCTGTTCCATGTATCGTGACAGCAGCCGTTCTTTTGTAAATCTTGCATTTGCAAAGGAAATCCATGTACAGGAGACAAAGGAAGGAATCGGAGAGGATGCGGTTTCCATCGTTGTTTCCAATGCAGTGGTTTATCTGCCGCTGGAAGATCTGGTAGACAGAGAAAAGGAGATTCAGCGTCTTACAAAAGAAAAAGAACGCCTCACAAAAGAAATTGCCAGAGGCGAGGGAATGCTTGGCAATCCAAACTTTATAAACAAAGCTCCTGAAGCAAAGGTAAATGCAGAAAAAGAAAAGCTTCAGAAATATAAAGAAATGATGGAAAAGGTTACTCTGCAGCTTGCGCAGATGTCAGAATAAAAAGGAGCAATCGGATGAAGTGGTATAACATCTGCAATAAAATATCTCTTCTTCTTCACGCGCTGGGAAGTGCAGCCGGATATTTTCTGATCGAGGCGATCAGCCGCCATTCTTTCCTGGAAGCCTGGGAATATATGACAGGCCGGCCTCTGGTATTTGCTTATAATGCGGCATTTATTTTTACGACATCCCTGCTGGTATATCTGTTCCGGAGAAGGTGCTTCTGGCGTGTGATCGTGACACTGTTCTGGCTGATCCTTGGGTGTATTAACGGAGTACTCCTGACGACGCGTGTGACACCCTTTACCGGGCCGGATCTTCATATGATCACTGACGCAATGAAGATCGGCAACAAATACATTCCTACAGCCGGTGTGATCGTAGTCTGCGCCGCGACAGGAATCGGTGCGATCCTGCTCCTGATCCTTTTTATCAAAGGTCCCAGATATCAGGGAAAGCTGAAATGGCGTTATAATGTTCCGCTTGTGCTCGCTGGTGCCCTTGCATTTGCAGGGGTCACACAGCTTGCGCTGGAAAAGCGTGTACTGTCCAATTATTTTGGAAATATTGCCTTTGCCTATGAGGATTACGGATATCCCTACTGCCTTGCGGTTACCATTTTCAACACAGGAATCAGCTGTCCAAGGGATTATTCGGAAAGCGAGATCGCAAGGATCGAAAAGACGGAGGAAAATCTGCCGGAAACAAAGGAGGGAGATTATCCCAATATCATTTTCCTGCAGCTGGAGTCTTTCTTTGATCCGGAGCTTGTAAATTATCTGAAGCTTTCGGAGGATCCGATTCCGAATTTCCGGAAACTGATGAAGGAGTATACCTCGGGATTTTATAAAGTTCCTTCGATTGGTGCAGGTACGGCCAATACGGAGTTTGAAAGTATTACCGGAATGAGCATGCATTATTTCGGTCCGGGCGAATATCCCTATAAAAGCATTCTGACAGAAACCACCTGCGAAAGTGCACCGTATGTGCTGAAAAATCTTGGATATTCCACCCATGCCATTCATAATAATGAGGCAAACTTTTACGGAAGAAAGACGATTTTCCCAAATCTGGGCTTTGATACCTATACCTCTGCAGAATATATGCCCGAGGAGGACGACCAGAATCCGCTGGGATGGACCAGGGACTGTGTGCTGACCGACGAAATTATGAAGTGCCTGGAATATTCGGAGGATCAGCCGGACTATATTTATACTGTGTCCGTGCAGGGACATGGAGCCTATCCGGAGGAACCCATTCTGGAGGATCCGGAGATTACTGTGTCCGGATCGCCGACGGAGGAGCGGAATTATCAGTGGGAATATTATGTAAATCAGATTCATGAAATGGATGATTTTATCGGCGAGCTGGTGGATGCTCTTTCGGATTATCCGGAGGATGTGGTTCTTGTCATGTACGGCGACCACCTTCCGACGATGGATCTGACTCTTGAGGATGTGGATAATAAATATCTGTTCCAGACCCAGTATGTCATGTGGGACAACTTTGGCCTGCAGAAAAAGGATGTGAATCTGGCGGCATATCAGATGGCAGCAGAGGTAATGGACCGGGTGGGAATCCATGACGGAACGATTTTCCGCTATCATCAGGCCAGAAGAAATACCAGGAATTATCAGGTGGATCTGGAAACGCTGCAGTATGACCTTCTGTATGGAGAACGTTATGCTTACGGCGGAGAAAATCCTTTTGAAAGAACCACCATGCGGCTGGGACTTTATGATGTCACCCTGGATTCTCTGGAGCTTGTATCTTCCGCGGACTTTACATACACCATACGGGGGACGAATTTTACGCCTTCCAGTCAGGTGCAGATCAACAAGGAATGGTATGATACGGTTTATATTAATCCGACCACACTGATGATCACAGGACAGGAGCTGAACGATTTTGACAGGATCGCAGTCATGCAGCGAAGCAACAGCTCCACCAGAAAGGCTCTCAGCAAGAGCTACGACCGTTCCTGCTATGCCCTGTTCCGTGAAAATAAATGGAAATTGCCGGCGAATGAGCAGGAATTGCAGGAAACTGTCAAATAAAAACTTACGATTGGTACTGGACATCTTTCACCACTTATATATAATGATATCGTAACGGTTATTTGCAGCACGGAAAATTTTTCAGATGAATCCGTGCTGCAGCGTTGCGAATACATTAGATAAGTGGTGAATTTTTTATGAATTACGAAGAAGCAGTTGCTTATATTGAGGAAACACCGAAATTTACAACCAAAAATAAACTGGAACACACGAAAGAATGCCTGAGAAGACTGGGAAATCCGCAGGAAAAATTTCGTGTGATCCATGTGGCCGGAACAAACGGGAAGGGAAGTACCTGTGCATTTCTGACTTCCATTCTCCGTGAAGCAGGTTATTCCTGCGGGTTGTTTACATCGCCTCATCTGGTGGAAATTAACGAGAGATTTCAGATCAATGAAGAAAATATTGATAACGATACATTTCTGAATGCTTTTCATAAAGTGAAAAAACTTGCAGACGAGCTGGTTGCAGAGGGAAGCTATCATCCCACCTATTTTGAAATGCTGTTTCTGATGGGAATGGTGATCTTTGCAGACGCGGGCGTGGATTATGTGACGCTGGAGACGGGTCTTGGAGGAAGGCTGGATGCGACTACGGCCGTGGAGCAGCCTGTGGCGTGTGTCATTGCCTCCATCAGCTTTGACCATATGCAGGACCTTGGATATACCATTGGGGAGATCGCCGGAGAAAAGGCCGGTATTATCGTTCCCGGAGTGCCGGTGATTTATGATGCCAACAATTCCGAGGCAGCAAAGGTCATCCAAAAGACGGCGGAGGAAGCCGGAAGTCCTGCATTTGGTGTGAAAGAGTCAGATACGGAAATTCATCAAATTACCCGGGCGGGCATTGATTTTTCTCTGAAGAATGGGTATTATGGGAATACGGAATTTAAAATTCCCTTTGTTGCCCGCTATCAGGTGATGAATGGAGCGCTTGCGCTGAAAACCATGGAAGTGCTGCGCAGCATTGTTCCTGCCTCTCTTGAGACCATTCAGAAAGGAATGCGGGAAACACGCTGGCAGGGAAGAATGGAAACGATCCTTCCGGGTGTGATCGCCGATGGTGCCCATAATGAAGACGGTGTGGCAAAATTTGTGGAAACGGCCGTACACTTCCAGGAGGAATCTCCCCTGACGCTGCTGTTTTCTGCTGTGGATGACAAAGATTATCCGGATATGATCCATACGATCTGTAAAAATATCCGTTTCCGAAACATTGTGGTGACGGAGGTAGGAGGCTACCGGATGGTGCCTGCCAAAAAGCTGGCAGAGCTGTTTCAGAAAGAAGGTTATGAACATACAGAGGCCTGTCCGGAGATCCCGGATGCCTTTGACCGGGCGCTGGAGCTTCGGGGAGAGGATGGCCTGCTGTTCTGCGTTGGTTCACTTTATCTTGTAGGTGAGATTAAAAGTGTGATCCGAAAGAGGAGAAAGCATGATTGATTACGAAGAGGAACTGAAAAAATTTGAGCCCTGCCTTGACGTGACAGATGCAGAAGGGGCGATTTATGACAGAGAACTGACAGACATTCTGGACGTGCTCCAGGAGGTTCTGCGTGAGGCGAAAAGCGGCAGGCGCACAAAATAAGGAGAAACACGAATGAACTGTATGAATTGCGGTGCATTTCTGGCAGACGTGGATCTGGATTATTGCCCTCACTGCGGATGCAATGTACTGATTCAGAAAAAAGTGGAATATCTGTCGAAATGCTATTACAATAAGGGGCTGGAAAAGGCCAGTGTCCGTGACCTTTCCGGTGCGATCACCTGCCTGAAGCAGAGCCTTACTTATGACAAACTGAATATTCAGGCCCGGAATCTTCTGGGGCTGGTATACTTTGAAACAGGTGAAGTGGTGGCTGCTTTAAGCGAATGGGTCATCAGCAAAAACCTGAAGCCAACCCGAAACCTTGCTTCGGAATATATCGGAAAGCTTCAGGCGAATCCCAACAAGCTGGAAGCCATCAATGAAACGATCCGAAAATACAATCACGCCCTTTCTCTCTGCCGGGAAGGACATGAGGATATGGCTGCGATCCAGCTGAAAAAGATTCTTGCGCAAAATTCCAAGCTGATCAAGGGATACCATCTTCTGGCTCTGATCCAGATCCGGGATGAGGAGTGGAGCAAGGCCCGGAGAACTCTCCGAAAAGCGATTCGCATTGACAGAACAAATACCACCACCCTTCGTTTTCTGCGGGAGGTGGAGGAGCGAACCGGAGTGGTTACCAGAATTGAAAAGCAGAGTCACGGATTTTTCCGGAATATCCATGTGGACAGGACTCCGGAAGATATGATCACAGAAACCGTGGTGCCGCAGGTGTATCGGGAGCGGCGGGGAGTACCGCTGTTTTTCACACTGGTAGCAGGGCTTGTTGCCGGGGGAACAGCCTTCTGGCTTCTTGCAGTGCCTGCCATCCGGCAGAATATTTACCGGGAAGCCAATCAGCAGATCATCCGTTACAGCGAATCGCTGTCCAGTCAGGGAGCAGAGCTGTCCAGAGCGCAGGGACAGGCGGAGGAATCTGACAGTACGGCAGAGGCGGCTGCGAAACAGATCGAGGAGGAAAAGCGGCGCAGCGGAAGCTATGAGTCTCTGATCACGGCGTACGCCTATGTCCTCCGGGAGGATTATGACAGTGCGGCCCTTTCCATTCAAAATGTGTATGAAGACACCCTTACCGATGAAATGCGGAATATTTATGAGTATGTGTGCAGCGAAACAGGGGTGACGGGAATCAAAGCGGAATCCGGAACAGACCCCGGGGAAGACAGTTCTTCCGGGGAAGGGGAGCAGCAGTGGGACAGCACGTCTGAAGAGACAGGCGATTATGAAGAAGACT